>CAXSEB010000100.1:2820-7553 GCA_964235805.1 uncultured Chitinophagaceae bacterium
CCAGGTAAAGCCATCACTTTTGCAGGAATTTTTTTATTGCTTGCGGCCTTTGCCACAATGCTTATCAAATCCGTTAAAGGAGACAAGGAGGTTGATGTAACCGTAAACATGAGCGGAGCGCATTAATAAAATCTTCCTGTGCAAAGTTGATCCGATGATCATCGTTTACTTTGTCTAAACATATCATAAAATTTCAGGTACACTCCATTGCTCCATCCGAAGCCATCCTGTGATGGATATTCTCCACCACCGCTTTCAAGAGTTGCATTTTCAACGTTATATTTTTCCATCATCTTCCCGGTAGAAGTAAAAACTTTCTCATTAATATGCATCCATTTTTCTGCGATGTTTTGTGCTAAAGTATCATACTTATAATTTAATAACCCGGTTACGCCAATAAATTGCAAAGGTGCCCAGCCATTTGGTGAATCCCACTGCTGGCCTGTCTTATAAACCGTGGTAACAAGGCCTCCGTCTTTTAAAAACTTATCCTGAATATTTTTTGTAACTCCGGCCGCCTGTTCACTGCTTGCTATGTTTACAAACAAAGGCATAGCTCCTGCCATTGACCATCTGTCTGTTGTTTTATCTTCTTTAAAATGATAATCAAAAAAGAAATTTTCCTTACCATTCCAAAAATATTTTAAGATGGCTTTCTTTCTTTTACCAGCTTGTTGTATGTAGTAGTTTGCTTTTTGAGTATTGCTGTTAGATGATGCCGCTGCACTTAATATCTTTTCGTAAGCATAAAGCAAACAGTTCAGATCAACAGGTAAGATGCTGGTAGTTTCGATGGTGTTTAAATTCATTGTGTCGGCAAACCAGCGGCTGCTGAAATCCCAACCACTTTCTGCGCCGGCCCGCAGGTTGGTGAACACCAAATTATCATTACGTTTATAGGTCTTGCTGATCGCTACATCCTGCACATACGATTCTTCCCTTGGAGCATTTTTATCATCCCAGTTCCTGTTTAAAACAGTTCCGTCAGCTAACATCACTACTCTTCTAAAAGCGTTGCCCGGCTTCAATTTGTCATAACCCTGCATCCACCATTTATATTCTTTTTCAAGAGAAGTAAAATATTTTTTATAAATGCTGTTTCCTTTCTTTCGCTCAAGTAATTGAACCATTAAAGCAAAATAAGGTGGCTGCGACCGGCTTAAATAATATGACCTGTTGCCGTTTGGAATGTGGCCGTACGTATCAATGAGGTATTTAAAATTATCTATCATGCTTTCAATAAGATCGTACCTGTTACTGACTGCAAGGCCTTGCATGGTAAAGTAACTATCCCAGTAATAAATTTCTCTGAACCTGCCGCCAGGCACCACGTAAGGATTGGGCAATGGTAATAACGAACTATAGCTCTGTTTTTTATCAGCCGTTCTTGTAAGCACGCCCCACATTTCTTCAAGGTGCTGTTTTAGCGAATTGGCTTCAGGAATTTTAACCGGCGCAGAAATAGGGAGAACAAAGTTTTGCGTAACAAACTCTTTAAGATCAAAACCTGATTTACTTTTTTGCGATGAATATCTTTTTAAAATGATTGCCGGAGAATACTTTGGCACTGCGTCAGCAAACGTTTTATTATCACTCAATACTTTTTGTAATTGAACGTCTTTGTAAAGTGTTCCATAAGTTTTATCAGGCGTTTCAACTTTCATAAAACCATTGCCAGGTAAGCCATTGAGTGGATTATTATTTATCTTTTGTTTTGCAAGCTTATCTACCTGGCTTTGCTGGCCATATAAAACTACATTCGTAAGCAGCAAGGCAACAATGAATATTTTTCTCATATGATAAGCAATTAAATAATTACAGTTTTTCTAAAAATACAATTGTTGTGTCATAGATTCTTATAACTTTTACATCTGCCGGCAACTAACTAATCTCTCCTTACATTTTTCTTCAGCCAGTTTGAGATTATGTCCAATACGGCCGGTGAAAACGTCTCTTCCAGTTCACTGTATTCATTAATAGTGCAGGTTTTGCAATTTTGAAAAAGGTGATTAACACCAGGCACTTCGCTTACATCATACAAAGGTGACTTGCTGTTTCTTAAAGCATTTCTTATCCCTTCAAGATTTGTTTTTGAAGATACCTGCAAATCTTTTTCACCATTTAATGCCAACACCTTGCAATGTAATTTTGTAAGATAAGGGGCAGGATCAAACTGTACAAAATATTTAAACCATGCCGAACCTGATGAGGAAACGAAAGCATTTATAAACTGGTTTTTTGTACTGTCGTTAACTATGCCCGTAGTGGCTTTCACAACATCTTTAGGTGTTTTTGCAATCCAGTTGTTTACAGCGGTATATAAAATTGCCTTGCCTTCGGATATATTAGTTTTAGCAACAGCCGGCATCATATCAGCATACAGTTTACCATATTCTTCAGCCCAATTTTCGTTAATACCATATGATTTTAAAACGGCCACATTTTGTTCCCGCATTAATGCAGAAATTTTTTCACCGGGCGCCGCAAGTAACACAATAAAATTTATATCGTCCCTTTGTGCCGCGACCATAGGCGCAATCATGCCACCTTCACTGTGACCGAGTAGGCCAATACGTTTCACATCAACTTCTTTCCTGGTTTTTAAATAATTTATCGCTGCGTTTACGTCCGCTGCAAAGTCTGCCGTTGTAGCGGAAGCGAATGTGCCCGAAGATTTGCCAATGCCACGATCATCAACTCTTAAAACAACAAAGCCATTTTTAGTCAAATGATCTGCGATTACAGCAAAAGGTTTATGCCCGGCAATTTCTTCATCACGGTTTTGTGGCCCCGAGCCGGTTATTAAAAGCACTGCTGCAAAAGGCGCCTTACCTGTCGGTATAGTAATAGTAGCACCATAATGAATTGATTTATCAGAATTAAAATATTCCAGCTCTTCGCTTTTGTAAGAAAGAGGCGGGTGTGGCGTTTGAGGCCTTGAAAGCTCAGAAACTTTTAGTACTTTTTTAAGCGTAAGATCAAAAGGCTGGCTTTGTGTCAGTTTTCCTGTGATAACAGAATCACTTTCAAATTTCCCTGCAAACGTCACTTTAAGACTTGTTATACCAAGAGTAAGACTATCGTTTTGCGTCCTTATACCAGAGCATGGAATTGGCTGGTTACCCTGGTCCGGACTATAGCATGTACCAATTATAATACCTGCACTATCTTTTTCGAATATGAATACAATGCGTAAGGAAACTCCAACATTAATTTTGCCTTCCCAGGTGCCTGTTAACTTCGACGGGCTTTGCGCAGATGTGCTTATTGCTGTTAAGCAGGTTATGAGACTAAATAAAAATTTCATAATTGTAAGGTTGATGTATTAAAGTTTTTGTTGTTTAAAAATGCTGTAAGAATAGATCACAGGAATAATCACCATGATACTTAACGATGCGAAAAAGAACTTTAAAGAATAAGTACCTGGCAGCAATGCTACACATACGGCAACGGCAACACCGCCCCAAAACCAAATCTTACTTGCAAGATGGTGTGTTCTTCTCCAGTTATCATCGCTGCTTAATGTCCATGGCAGGCGTATGCCGGCGAAATAGTTTGGCTTTATATTATTCATATAATTGCCGATAAAAGCGATTAGCAAACCCGCCATGATTAATAATAATTTTTGCGACAATTTAATACTGTTGTTAACACCTAAAAGCACCAGGAAGTTTATAATGGTAAGAAAAATGACTACTACTGTGGCGATTTTCTTAAATGTCACAGAAGGCCCGTGTGCCCTACGCTTTGGGTCAAACCTGTGAAGGTTAAGTAATAACAGGTGAATAAAGATTGCCACAAAACATAACGTCCCGGTGATAATCCAAAGCGTATTTTTATTATCCATTTTATCCGGGGTAAAGTTCACGTCATAATGCACCGCAACAATTTGAGGAAGCTTATTATAAATTATCGCTAAGAACGCCAGGGGAGATATTGCTATTAACGTTACAAGCAGGTTAAATACTGATGACTTTAGTTTCATATAGATCGGTTTTATTATTTCTTTTTTGCTTTAAATTGTAAGAACCATTTTAATATATCAATAGTAAATAAACTGTCCATTTTTTTCAGCCTCTACAAGGCCGGCCTGCTTTAAAAGATCAAGATGGTGCGAAATGCTGGGTTTTGAAATATTGAATTCATCAGCAATATCTCCGGCAGTCATATCTTTTTTTTGAAGTAGCTCAAGAATTTTTCTTCTTGTTGAATCATTTAGAGCCTTAAATAAATTATTCATTTTAATGATTAGATAATTGTATATTTAGACAAATATCTAAATAGTTGTTTGAATGACAAAATTATTTTGAAATTTACTTTAAAAAATTTTGGCTAATTAATCGTCTCCTCCAGCAGCAAAAATTCATACGGCTTTAATACCAAAAACTCATGATCCTCTCCTACCCTAAATTTTTGTTGAGACCAGTGGTCACATAGTCCGTTCACTATACCTTGCTCCTTAAAAGCAAACCACGTTAACCACGCATCCTGCGAACTAAAATTAAACAGGCAAATCAGCCTGTTAGCATCGAGACGTCTTACAAAGCCAGCTATGTGTATGTTATAGGGATACATCCAGCTAAGGTTGCCCGTGTCTGAAACAAGTGGCAAACTCTTCCTGATGTTTAGTAATCTTTGAGTTGATGTAAATATTTTTTGTTCAATAGTTCCTGATTGTTTCCTTAGATTATTTTTGTGCCATTTAATATTTGGACGGTGCATCCACCTGTTAT
>CAXSEB010000101.1:0-7548 GCA_964235805.1 uncultured Chitinophagaceae bacterium
CCCGCTACATAAGTATAGTTTGCCGCAATGCTAAACTTTTTTAAAGCGAACCTGCTTTCAAGTTCAATACCATTATCATTTTGCCTGTTGTAATTAAAATATTTATTGGTTTGAAAACTATAATCAATTCCATTTTTAATAAAGCGGTGAAAATAAACTGCTCTTGCAAAAACTTTTTTATTGTCAGCATTAAATTCTAATCCTCCGTCAAATGAAACAGATTTTTCAGGGCTTAAAGCCGGAGCTCCTGCAAAGCCATCAAATAACTGGTAAAGAGAAGGCGCTTTAAACCCTGATGAAAGATTTGTAAAGATCTTTGTAGTTGCATTAATTAAGTAAGATGGGTTTATGGTATAAGTGAAATTGCTTCCATATTTTGAATGCTTATTATACCGGCCTCCAAGTTCAAAGTGGAAGGCGCCAACATCTTTTAAAAAGGCAGAAGCATATATACTATAGATATTCGTTTTTGCAGAATCTTTATCAAGTTTGGTCTCCAAAGGGCCAAACGAACTTATAGAGAAATAATGCTGATCGGTATTTTCAAACCTGTAATCACTTCCAATTAAAATATCAATATGTTTATTTAGCGATAAGCTGTTATACAATTCAACAAATTGAGACCTGCCGGTATATTGCTGGGCAGTGTATTTGGCAAAGCCGCCAACATCTGTTGAGTCATCAAGGTAGTTACGCTTAGTGATGTTTACATTATAATTTAAAACCAAATTTCCCTTATTGTATTTGTGTTTAAACCCCGTGCCGGCCTGGTAATTTTTGGTTATCACATTAAAATCTTTATCGTCTGTAAAAGCCGCCGCATCGAGATCTACTTCATATGTTCCTGTTTGCCCGTTTATTTCCCACAACAAATTTTTGGCAATTTTTGTGTTGAGATCGGCAGATATAATATTTTGATTAAAACCATCTTTATCAAAATCTTTTTTCAGTGAAGAATCATAAGCCGATGAAAAACCATCCGATTGTAAATGAGAATATCCAACCTTATATTGACTTTTATTTACAGTTCCGCTTACATATGCAGCGCCTTTAAAAGTATTGTATGTTCCACCGGAAAGCGTCGCAGATATAGATGCCGGTTTTGTTGCCGGTTTTTTAGTAATGATGTTTATAACGCCAGCCACTGCATCTGAACCATACAAAGTGGATTGAGCACCTTTTACTATTTCAATACGCTCGATATTATCAATTGAAAAAGTATTTATGTCAAATGCCGCCGATATGGTGGACGGATCGTAGGTAGGTATGCCATCTATTAAGATCAGCGTTTGGCCTGTAGATGCGCCTCTCATGTACACATCCTGGTTACTGCCTAATGTATTTTGTGCGCCAATGATAGTGAACCCTGCCTGTTCACTAAGTAACTGGCTAACTGTTTTACCAGCGCTCTTTTCGAGCACATCTTTATTTATAACTGTTACAACTTTGCCCGTGGTATTTTGTTTTTGCTCGATTTTATTTGCAGTTACAATTACCTCATTTGAGGTTTTAGAACTGTCTTCCCGCAATAGCGGGACAAGTTGTGCAAATAGTGCGCTGCCTGTTAAACATGCAGCCACAAATAAAATTTTCTTTTTCAATTTTAAATTTTAATGGCTGCTTGCGGAGAATAAAAAGTAGTATAAAAGCCCTGAAAGCCATTACACTCCTGCCTTTCACCCGAAAGCTTATGAATGATTTTATTAATAATGGCAGGTCTTCTGGCTTACGATCTTCGCTCTTAATAACCTTCCCGTTTTTTTAAACAGTGGTCTTGATGTTTAAGAGAGTCCTTAAGCCCCTTCAGGGGTTTGGGGTTGTCGTTTACAGCTACGGGGATAGCTCCGGAATTTAACCGGATTCCCTATTAATCCTTCCCGATAACTATCGGGATTAGGAACCATTAACTCGGCAAATGTAGAAGCAAAAAAATTGAATTTCAAAAAAGTATTTTTTTGAATATCTTACGCAACCAAAATGATGATATTGACTGCTTTAACCAAAATCTAATATTCAATTTCATTAATAAAATAAACCGCATAAATCGCAATGAAGAGTTTATTATGCGATTTTTGATATTTAGCTTATGAGTTATTTTTGCAACATGCCTTTAAAAAAATTAATTTCTTTCTCCATCTTTTTTGTTGTTTGTAATACACTTAAAGCGCAGGAGAAATGGAGTTTGCGAAGATGTGTTGAATATGCGATGCAAAACAATATTTCAGTTAGACAAAACCAGGTTCAGGAAAAGCTGGCGGCAATTACATATAAGCAAGGCAAGATGTCGCAGTATCCATCTGCCAGTTTTAATAATAGCAATGGCTATAGGTTTGGCCGTTCACAAAATCCATCAACAGGTATTTTAGAAAGCCAGAACTTCTTTACTATTGGTTTAAATCTTCAAACAAGTGTTGATATTTTTAATTGGTATTCAAGGCGAAATACCACATTGGCCAACCAGTGGGAAGCAGCAGCAACACGGGCTGGAACTGAAAAAATAAAAAACGATATTGCTCTTACCGTTGCAAATTCGTACTTACAGGTTTTGCTTGCAAGAGAACAGGAAGAAATATCTAGGGTACAGGTTCAGCAATCAAAAAGCCAGTTTGATATAGTTACAAAGCAGGTAAATGCAGGAGCCTTGCCCGAATTGAATGCACTGGAACTTGAAACACAACTGTCCCGTGACAGCGCAAATTTAATATCTGCCACCGGAAATGTTGAGCAGGCAAAGCTGGAGTTAAAAGCATACATGAACATTGATGCAGGCCAACCGTTTGAAATAGAAGAACCTTCTGCTGACAAGATACCTGTTGAAAATATTGCTGACCTGCAACCGGAAAGTGTTTATGCACTTGCCCTGGCCAATCTTCCTCAACAAAAAGTAAATGATTACCGGATAAAGGCAGCGGAGAAAAACATTCTTGCAGCAAAAGGTGCATTATATCCATCTCTTTCCTTGTTCGGAAGTCTAGGTTCTAATTATGGTTATTTGCTTAATCCAATCCCTATTTATGACCAGGTATTTACCGGTAACTATGAAAACAGTGGTTTAGTAACCCGGGATGCCAATGGTAATATCATTAATGTATTAAAGCCTGTAATAACAAATGGTGCAAGAACCGGGTTTTTTAAATCAGATAAGTTGGGTAAGCAGCTTAATAATAATTTCGGGCAATCGATCGGCATAGGGCTTTCAGTGCCCATCTTTAATGGCTGGATCACGAGGGCTAATTACGAAAGGTCAAAACTAAATGTAAATACACTTCAATTGCAGCAGGATCTTGACAATAAAAATATAAAGCAGGACATTTACCAGGCTTATAACTTAGCAATTGTAGCAATAGAAAAATTTAACTCCTCAAAAAAAGCAGTGGAAACAGCGCAAAAAAGTTTTGATTTTGCTACGAGGAGATATAATGTAGGTATGCTTTCCACTTTAGAATTAGTTACTACCCAAAACAATTTATTCAGAGCCAAACTAGAGTACGTTCTTAACCAGTTTGATTATGTATTTAAGATGAAGGTGCTTGAATTTTATAAAGGTCAGGGTTTAAAGTTATAACGTTTGGATATAGCACATCGCTGTGTGATAGACGTCACTTCGTTTTAACGCGTTTTAATTCAATAATAATATAAATAAAATAGATGAGCAAAAAACTGAAATGGATAATTTTTTCTCTTATAGGGATTATCATTTTGCTGGTGGTATTAAAAAAAGCAGGGGTGTTTGGTAAAGATGAAGGAGTTAAAGTAAGTACAGAAAAAGTAACTAAACGCACTATTGTTGAAACCGTTAATGCCAGCGGAAAAGTATATCCTGTTGTTGAAGTAAAAATGAGTCCTGATATATCTGGCGAAATTGTGGAGCTGAATGTTGCAGAAGGTGATAGTGTAAAAAGAGGCCAGGTGCTTGCAAGAATATATGGAGACATTTATGCAACTCAACGAGACCAGGCTTCTGCAGTGGTTAGTCAGCAACAGGCGCAGGTTGCAAATGCGTCAGCTTCAATCGGAGCATCTAAAGCACAGCTTGAGCAGGCACAAAAAACCTTTGACATGCAAAAGCAATTGTTTGATGAAAAAGTAATTTCCAGAAGTGAGTTCATCACTGCTGATGCTCAACTAAAATCTGCACTGGCGAACTATAATGCTGCATTGCAAAGTATCCGTGGCGGGCAGGCCGGTGTACAAAGTGCAAGAGCGGCGCTGGCTAAAGCTAATAAAGATATAAGCCGGGCAACGTTGGTGTCGCCGATGGATGGTGTAGTATCTTTATTAAATGTAAAGAAAGGTGAAAGGGTTGTGGGAAGTTCCATGATGGCAGGAACTGAAATGATGCGCATTGCTGATCTTAATAAAATTGAAGTACGCGTTGATGTTGGCGAAAACGATATCCCTAAAGTACATTTAGGAGACAGCGCAACAATAGATATTGATGCTTATTATAACAGGAAATTTAAAGGTGTTGTTACAGAGATTGCCAGCAGTAATACAGGCGCTGCATCACAATCATCGTTGAGTTCCACCAGCACTGAAGTAACAAATTACAAAGTTTTCATCCGCATCCTTCCTGAATCATACCAGGATCTTATGAATACTTCAAGAGTAAAAGCGTTTCCGTTTAGACCAGGCATGAGTGCCAGCGCAGACATAAAAACTAAAACACATGATAACAGGCTTGCTGTGCCGATTAACGCTATAACAACAAGGGATAAAAATGATTCTTCTTCAAATAATAGTAAAGTAGAAAATGACAAGCCACAAACCGCAGATGGAAATACAGATGCTGATGTAGCTGCTAATACTGATGATCTTGAAGAAGTAGCATTTGTTGTTTTGAAAAATAGCAAGGTTAAAAAAGTTAAAGTAAGAACAGATATACAGGATATAAATTACATAGAGATTTTAGGCGGTCTAAATCCCGGAGACGAAGTAGTTACAGGTCCTTACAATGTTGTAAGCAAAACTTTAAAAGACAGTATGTTGGTTAAGGTGGTTCCCAAGAACCAGTTGTTTGAACAGAAAAAATAAATCTAAAGAGTGAAGGTAGCCCTTTAAAGACTCAGTATGCAAACGTTAGCTTCTATATATCGGTTAACTCTAAGGTGCAATTCTGCAAACCTGTGTTTAAAGGTACACGTGTACCGGTGCAAAGCTTATCCCGGCATTTGGAGAAAGGTATATCGCTTAACCATTTCTTAGAGGATTTTCCAAGCGTAACAAAGGAACAAGCTGAAGCCGTAATTAAGTGGAGTGCAAAACATTTTGCTTTAAGCAAAATTTAACTTGATCCAAGTTGTTCATTTACAATAACCTTAGGTAATTTGACTTCTGCAAAATCAAAGTCGGAGATTATTGGTAAATGATCACTAATATTTTCTTCAAAAATATTAAGATCCTGTTTAACTATAGACTTAGTTAAGGCTGAACGCATACGTTTAGTCACATACATGTGATCAATCTGGTGTTTAATAACACCACCTCTTGGATTTTTGAACGTAGGAATTAACGTGCCATTATAACTAAAGAGGCATTCCGTTAAACCGAGTGCATTCATTCTGTTAATTATCTCCTGATTTCCCCTGGGACCTCCCTTCCATTCATCAAAAGTTACAGATGAATTAAAGTCACCTGTGACTATCCAATTTTCTGATTCCAGATTTTGATTGTGTTTCAAAACCGACCAAAGAATTTCAGTGCACCAAACTTGTGGATTCTGTTTCAACTTAACAGATGAAACATCTATATCTTTTAACCTGGCACCATCAACCGGCCAGGCAGGACTATAAACAGAGACAATTCTAATCGGGAACAAAGCCTTAATTTTTACCTCACAAAACAAAAGGTTGCCATTAAAGAATTCTAATTCTTTGTTCACCCATTCAAGTTGTGAAGATTGCGGGAAGTCTTTCAATATCTCTCCCTCTACAAGAAGAAAGATTCTTACAAGGATAGCAGTGCCGAAAATTTGTGTTTTATTTTTTTTAGAAATTGCTTTTTTATAGTAAATACAATACTTGTCTGTTATAGAAGTTGGAAAGCTGACGACCTCTTGAAGAGTTAATAAGTCTGGGTCTAACTGCGAAATGATGTCCCAAACACTATTACTATTTTTTGTTGCTTTGCGAACATTCCAACTTAGTATTTTCAGTTTCATTTGCTTACTTATATTGTTTGCACTTCTAATTCAGTCCCGATAAAGTTTCTATTCATCAGTTTTTTGTATCACGATTCCCCCAAATCTTGCTTCAGTCGCAATATATTGTTTGCCTTTAATATAGCACAGCTTTTTAGATTGAGTGATATCTTCTTTTATTTCAATTGCCTTTTCAATGTAAGTAACACAAAGTCCACCGGCTATACCGATGTTGGAAAAGTACAATTCATGGCCATGTTCGTCTATAACTTTTTTACATGCACATGCAGAGCATATCTTTTTTGGATATCTTGGATCAAAAGAAACCTCAACATGACAACAAAAGCATAATTGTTTATACTCTGTAGGCTTAAATTCATCTGACCACACAAAGCCGTCCCAATCTCCTATTGTTTCGTATTCATCAAATGTAAAATTTTGTGATAGTCGAATCTTGTTTGTTGATTGAATAACAAACTTTGCCATTACACTAATTTTGCTATTCTTGCCTGTTATTTCAAATGGCATATATGTTTGATACCATTTATCATCCTGGATTATAAACTCCCAAAAAAGGTTTAATGAATGAAAGGTCTTATAGTTTTTATATTTAATTTTAATCCACTTTTCATGATCCTTAGGTAGCGGCTTGGAGATTTTTAAGTTGAAAACATCATTAATAAAAATTAACGAAAATGTGTTTTCCTTTGAATAGAAATTTAATAATAAGTCGCCACTTTTTAACCTAAACAATTGCTGTTCAAAATAGGCGTCTAAAGACAGTTTTGCATCCGTATCTTTTTGGCGCTGGACTTCTTCGCCCTCTCGGCGTTCTATACTTTCAAGTAAGCTTTCTCTCTTATTTGCTGTGAAAGCGACTCCATGAGATTCCGAAACAACATCGTTAGATAGCACTTCAATCACCTCTTCACTTATACTATCGGTATTACTTACTGGTTCGTGAAGTCTTTGTGTTATCATTTTTAATTTACCATCATCACTAAAGGTTTCATAAGGCTCATAAGAAAAATATCGCTTCCATTCATCTTCGCTTAAAATTTTCATTTTATCTATATCAATTATATATTGTTTCGTAAGAACTATACTGCCATCATATGGAGCATGTTGCCATTTGCTTTTATCAATAATATGTGTGATTACGATTAGAAGTTTTGATTCAAAATCAACGAATTTTTCTAAAATTTCACATCCCTCATCGGATACTAGTTGAAAACCTGGCTGGATTATCCGCATATCTACTCTTTTGTTTAGTGCGCTTTCAAATTTTAGAAATAAGTTTATATGATAATCTTTACGATACTTGGTGACTTAAAAATTTTTACCCGAACATCTTTTCAGCAATCTCAATACTTTCAGGTTTTCCTACATCTATATATTTTGCCTTATTG
>CAXSEB010000102.1:0-7487 GCA_964235805.1 uncultured Chitinophagaceae bacterium
ACAACAGGCGAATTTTTTATTGCTGAAGGAGATAAGGAATATACAGATAAACTTCTTCAAAATTTTCAACCTGCAGAAATTGTTTTTCAACGCAGTCAGCAAAAGAATTTTAAAAATACTTTCGGCAGCAATTATTACATCTACAGCTTAGACGAATGGATCTTTGCTGAAACTTACGCGAGGGAAAGCTTGCTTAAACATTTTGGTACACAAAGCCTTAAAGGTTTTGGTGCAGAAGATCTGCTGGAAGGTATAATTGCTGCCGGAGCCGTATTGCATTATTTGAAAGATACGGAGCATCCAAATCTGCAGCATATTACTTCTTTACAAAGAATAGAAAGAGATGACCATTTGTGGATGGACCGTTTTACCATAAGGAATTTAGAATTGCTTGGTGGCATAGAAGGAAATAATTCCCTATTGAAAGTGCTTGATAATACCGTGTCGCCAATGGGTGCCAGGCTGCTGAAACGATGGCTGCTGATGCCTTTAACGGATATTAATAAAATTAACGAACGATCCGGCCTAGTTGAGTTTTTAATTAAATCAGTTGATATAAGAAGCAAAATATCACAATGTATAAAGCAAACAGGCGATGTAGAAAGACTGGTTAGCAAGATCCCTTTAAAGAAAATAAACCCACGGGAAGTA
The DNA here is from genome assembly GCA_964235805.1 of uncultured Chitinophagaceae bacterium. Classification (GTDB taxonomy): domain Bacteria; phylum Bacteroidota; class Bacteroidia; order Chitinophagales; family Chitinophagaceae; genus Ginsengibacter. Next base: position 652 of record CAXSEB010000102.1, read on the forward strand.
CTTCAAATAGCAAAAGGTTTGCAGCAGGTAAAGCTTATAAAAAGTATCTGTGATAACAATAAGAATGAATACCTTAAAAGATTAGGTGATTCACTTAATGTATGTTCCTATATTGGCGATAAAATCGTTAATGATATTGTTGAAAACCCACCTATAGCGTTAAATAAAGGAAACGTAAAAGAAAGATCAATTAATGCAAAATTAGAAGAATTAAGAAGCATCTCAAGTAACGGCAAAGAGCATTTGATTAAGCTTCAACAACAAGAATGTGAACGTACCGGTATCTCCTCACTACGTGTAGGATTTAACAATGTATTCGGCTACTATCTTGAAGTAACCAATACACATAAATCAAAAGTTCCCACGGAGTGGATACGTAAGCAAACCTTAATTAACGGTGAAAGATATATCACTCCTGAGCTAAAGGAATATGAAGAAAAAATAACCGGTGCGGAAGAAAAGATACTGGACATTGAGTGTAAAATCTTTGAAAAATTGTTAAGTGAATTGCAGGATTATATAGCACCGATGCAGGTTAACGGTCATGTAATGGCAATATTAGATTGCTTATGTTGCTTTGCTGATAATGCGTTACAATACAATTACAGGAAACCGTTTTTAAATGACGGTAACACGTTAGATCTAAAGCAAAGCAGGCATCCGGTTATCGAAAGAAATTTGCCACAAGGCGAATCATATATCGCTAATGATATCTTTTTAGATCCCTCTTCTCAACAAATAATAATTTTAACCGGGCCCAACATGAGTGGTAAAAGTGCTATTTTACGCCAAACAGCACTTATTACTTTAATGGCACATATAGGAAGTTTTGTGCCGGCTGACGAGGCAAGAATACCATTGACTGATAAAATTTTTACAAGGGTTGGTGCCAACGATAATCTTGGCAGCGGTGAAAGCACCTTTATGGTAGAAATGAATGAAACGGCCAGCATCATAAACAATCTTACGCCAAAGAGTTTGATTTTGTTAGATGAGATTGGGAGAGGTACATCAACATATGATGGCATTTCAATTGCATGGAGCATTGTTGAATTTTTACACAACATAATTCATGCACCTAAAACATTATTTGCCACACATTATCACGAGCTTAACGAGCTTGAAAACAAATTGCACAGGGTAAAAAATTTTCATGTAACTAATAAAGAAGTTGGTAACAAAATCATCTTTTTAAGAAAACTTGCTTCCGGCGGAAGTATCCACAGCTTTGGAATTCATGTTGCTAAAATGGCCGGAATGCCGCCATCACTCATCAGCAGGGCAAATGAAATTTTGAAACAACTTGAAGCAAAGAATGTAGATGCTTCTGGCGGCGTTCAAAATAACAATGTTAGCAATGCCGTTAAAAAATTAACTGCTCCCCAAATACAACTTAGCATTTTTGATGCACATTCACAGGCCTTTGAAGAAATACGAAAAATACTGGAGGCTTTTGATATAAACAGGTTAACACCTGTAGAGGCCTTGCTTAAACTTCAGGAAATAAAAGAAAAAGTTAAATAACAATTTTTCTGCTTCTATGCGTTAGATAATAGTCTCTTGCAACCACATCATTATTAACAATGTCTTAATTACTTAGTGTTAAACAATGTATTTAAATAAGTACGTTTACTATTAAACAAAAAATGAAAAAAATGAAAAACGAAATCATCATTAAAAAAGGCAATTTTTTTGAGCAGTTTGCATCAAAGGTTAGTAAAGCCACGGGTAGCACTGCGGCATTTGTTACCGCATTCGCAATTGTATTGGTTTGGGCACTTAGCGGTCCTATTTTTAAATATTCTGAAAACTGGCAGCTTGTAATTAATACAGGCACTACCATAATTACTTTTTTAATGGTATTCCTTATACAAAAATCTCAAAACAAAGAATCCCTTGCAGTTCAGTTAAAATTGAATGAATTGGTGGCAGCCCATGAGTTTGCAAGCAACCGCCTTGTAGATGTTGAAAATATGACGGAAGACGAACTTAAGGTAATTCAAAAGTATTATGCAAAATTAAAAACTGATACGGCCAGTGAAAGATCATTACAACAAAGCCACTCAATAGATGAAGCCGGAAAAATGAATCAATTGAAAAAAGGTATAGAAGAAAAAGTTCTAAATGAGGTAAAGGGCAGTAAAAACATATAATAAGATTACTTTTTTTGATTAGATCGCTATATCAGATGCAACATTATTTGTTCACATTAAAAATAATAACCTTGTTGCCGCAAAAACCGCCTTTAGTTATTCCCTGTATTTCAACTACATATCGGCCGGGAAGGTCAGACGTATAAAAGCTTACTTCTCCTGATTTTCCGGTGGCTATTTTAATATTTGGAGACCATAATAAAACGTTCCTGAAATCCGGAAGATGGCTTGCCTGCTGGCTTTCAGTATTATAAACAGGTGCATAAAATTCCCTCTGCAGTTGCAGTCCGTCATAATCAATTATTGCAGCATGTATGCCCGGGTCATAGCCTGCCATATCTCCTTTGTAAGATGACCAGTTTAATATTCCATGAAAAACGGAGCCACCTAAAAAATAGTTTCGGTTAAGTACTTCCAGTTTATTCAATTGTAACGGATCTAAAAGCATCAGCTTATTAAAATCAAAAACTGGTACGCCATCCAGTAAAACCAACGGGTCGCTTCTATATACTTTATACAAGGGATTAAAAACACTGAGCATAAAATTTCCATCTCTTTTCTTTACATCGACCATGGTAACATACTCCCTCAACACTTCTTCCAATGTAGTAAAACGTGTATAATTGTCCAACAGGTATCGTGCATCCGGATTTATATAAAACGCAGTTGTATCTATGCCTGGAACAATAAAATGCTTTAATTTTTTTCCTGAATAAAGATTTTGCACCTGCATGCTTATACTTCCCTCCAACAAAGAATTAATTGTTTCAGTCGGCACATTAAAAACAGGAAAGGCCTTGCCTGAAAAGCTACTATCAAATGGATCAGTTATTTCGATCCGGTAAGTGCTATCTCGTTGAGTATTGGTTTGTAAGATAATTTCTGATGCACCGTAAAAATCTTTTGCCTCAAAGGCTACATGGCCATCTTCATTACTGAAAGAGGAATTAAATTCATTTTGAAAGCCAGGAACGCTTAAATAGGTTTCTGTTTTATTTGCCGGACGGCCTGTTTGCTGGTTTATAACTGTAGCTCCAATTATATGCCCGTTGTATTCCGGCACGTAGCTAAAAAGGGGTTTCGGATTACTAAGAATATTATCCCATTTGAATTTTCGCCATCCGTTGGTAAGCATTAGCAAATCCAGTGCTGTATTGGTTTTGGCATCATCCTGCAAGAAGTAATATTCAGGATCTTCAATATACCCTTTAAGATCGGATGTTAATAAAAGATAGGTATTAATGGAAGAGCTAACAGGTGACTCGAGCGAATCAATTCTATATACAGTCATTGAAAGGCTCGCAGAATCATTCTTTATTTCAGTATAAACCGGTTTAATGTTCAGACTAACTTTGTTCCTTGTACTATAAGCGGGCCGATCACTATTTAGTTTTAGTTCCAGTTTACCGGAAGGCTTTTTAAAAAACAATCTTTCGCACACAGGCTGTTTCCTGCTGTTAAAAATGGTAATCTGAGATATACCATCACCCAGCAGGCTTTTGTCAAAAACAAAAACAGCTGTACCGTTTTGTATATAAGATTTTGTTGCAACACTAATTATCTCCTGTGTATGCGCAAATAGATACACATCTTCTTCATGCGGTATATCTGATTGAAGTGTTATTTTGATTTTATCAATGGTATCAACAAGATGCATAACATAGCCGCGGGTGTACGCTGGCGGCAAATCTTTAACCACCTTTTCTCCTGATGCAGTTTGTATAATTGTTTTGTATGAATGATTATTTAAAGGTTTAAATGAAAAAACTCCCATACCTGCATGCTCGGGTGCAAACCTTAGTATAGTATCAGTGTTATCAAGTAACACACCTGTAAATGGTACACTTCGTCCATGTTCGTCTGACGCCTTAAATGCTATTTCAGAAGGGAGATTATTTACAAGATTTCCACCTTCAGGAAAAAATTGTATATCTAATTTGCTGTCTGTTTTTCTTACAGATGTATCAATCCCTTTCTGGATATTGATAATGGTAAAGTCTTTTTCAAAAAAATATTCTGCACCAAAGTTTTTCATCCAGTTGGTGTATGCTCTTAACCTGTAAACGCCTGAATTTAATGTTGGAGGCAAGTAAAATGAACCATTGCCTTCTGCATTGTTCAATGCGATCTTAGCTTGTAAAAAGTGGTGATTAGCAGTATCCAAAATCTCTACATAGCCAACTTTACTAAGCTGCAATGGTTTATTATTAGCTGCATTAACGGCGTATAACTTGAACCATATAATTTCACCGGCTATATAAACACTCTTGTCAGTATGAACAAAGATTTTTTCTTTAATTGAGTTTTGACTGTATTGTTTAAAAGCCGCAGTAATTGAATTTAGGTTATTCTGGCACATTACAAAAGACAAAGTCAAAAGCTGGCAAATGATTAAGCAGGTAACAGTTTTGGTTTGATATAAACGTTTAAAAAAAATGGACATTAATAACCAGGTTTTACTGTTCTTTAAATATGTGGACGAAGAATTATGGCCAGAAAGCTGGTCTTTTGTTTGTTCCCCTTAAGGTACAATCCATACAGTTTATCTCTGGAGTAGCATAAAATTTAGCAACACCTCCAAAAGGGCCAAGGCTAAGAACAGTCGTGGGATACAATCCGTTGCCATATTTTTTAAGACTATCGGCATCATTATCTAAAACTGTGTTAGCACAACGCATTGAATAATTCCATCCGGGCAATTCACTATTTCTAATAAAAATCCTTCTCTGCTTTTCTTCTGAAACATCAATATATCCTACAACTATTTCAGAAGGGTCAGAGGTGCAATGAATATTTCCCTGCAGATCTGAAGGTTGCGCATCAAAAATGGATCCGAGGCTTTCAGTGTTCTTTTTTATCTTTTGAAAAAACAAGTACGCTTCATGGCTTAGCGCATATTGCCTTACATGTATGCTGTATAATACACTCAATTTTATTGATGCAGGGTCAATATAAATAAGCGGTAAGTGAATAACATCTTCACTTAATTTTTCTGACGAGCCTATATTAATATTTGCTGAAATAACGTTGTTCCAACATTTGTAAATGGTGGTATCCGGGCTATGGTCCGGGTTTCTGTAATCTACCCCGAGAGGATAGTTGGTTGTGGGGTCACGCAAATATAAAAGAACACTCAGATAGGTCGAGTGAAACTCCCAGGTTTCTTCAAATTTCCAGAGATAATATTTTGTGTTGTTTTGAGGATCATGTGTGTTAACATAAATATTTACACCGTCTTTTTCTCTCGCCCAGCTTACACTATCAATTTCAGGCGTGCGTTTTACTTTCACAAAACCTGAAGTATATTCTTTGCCATCTAGTGTTTTAATATGCAGGCGATATTTATCACTGTTGGTCAACTGTAAAGATGCGGATGTGTAAACGCCATTTCCGGTTTCAGAAAGTGGAGATTTTTCAAGATTTTCATTCTCTATAAATATTTCTGCATTGTGTTCATACAAAATATTTAAGGAGTCGTAGAGTTTCGAAGTTCGGCTTAGTGTAATGCTAGTTGGCTCTTCTCCGCTGCTGATAAAGCCTTCCACTACAAGATACCCTGTAGGTGGAGACGTAACGTTAGGAAGATATTTTTCTTTACATCCTGCTGCGGCCAACAGAAAAAGAAAATAAGTAAATAGTTTTTTTATTGTCAAAACTTAATATTGAAATTAATGAATGGGATAGCGCTACCGAAGATGGAAAGTTTATACCCGTTTACAACACCATTCTCAGAAATAAAATAAACCGAATAAGGATTTTTCCTTGCTGTTAGATTATAAACACCCACCGTCCATGAGTTATGCGTTTTCTGATGTACCTTATGGTTACCATCAAGGTTCATTGAAAAGTCGCTTCTGAAATAATCAGGAATTCTGTTAGCATTTCTATCCGCATATAAAGTTCTTTCAGAATTATTATAGAAAAATCTGCCGATAGGCAATGTTATTGGCCTGCCCGTGCTGTAAGTTGCATTTAATGAGAAACTAAGCCGGTGATTAAGGCGGTAATTGCTGATAAATGTCACATCGTGTGGCTTATCAGAATTTGCGGGATAAAACTTTCCTCCATTTATAACTTCTCCGGCTGCAGCGTCATCCATTTTTAGCAACGTTCGTGAATAGGTATAACTGATCCAGCCATTTATTTTACCGGTAAGTTTTTTTATCAATAGCTCCACACCGTAAGCCTTGCCTTTTGTATTTATCACATCGGTTTCTATGTGATGGTTTAAAACGAGAACTGCACCACTTTTATAATCCAAATAATCTTTTATGTTTTTATAATAAACTTCAAGGGAGGTTTCAATAGTATTATTTTTAAAATTCTTGTATAGGCCTAACGACAGCTGGTTGCCAAATTGTGGTTTAATATTAGGGTCGCTGAGTTTCCAGATATCCGTAGGCGCCATAGCTGCGGTATTGGAAAGCACATGAATATATTGACGCTGAGTATTAAAACCAGCCTTCACTGAAAAATCGTTACTAAACGCATACCTCGCTGATAACCTTACCTCGGGACCGTGATACGTTTTTATAAATTTGTTAGCACCATAAGCAGCAGTGTCTAAAATGTTATCTTCTGTTTTAGGAACACCTTTAGGATACTCGTTAAAGCTATTAGGACCAAGAACATTAAACATAGAGTATCTTAGTCCTGCTTCCAACGACAATGCAGATGTTATGT
>CAXSEB010000103.1:0-7422 GCA_964235805.1 uncultured Chitinophagaceae bacterium
CTTCCTGCTAAGATGAAGGTTGCCATCCCTGTCTTCTTTTTCTGCCACCATCACCTCAATATCATCTCCCACTTTCAGGTTTGGCATGTCCCTGAATTCATTTAAAGAAACCAAGCCATCGCTTTTAAAACCGATATTTACTACGACGTCAGTTTTAGTAAGCGCCACCACAATCCCGTGGATCATTTCTCCATCATTTATCTGCTTGAATGTGCCATCATAAACCTGGTCATACTTTTTTCTCTCCTCATTGTTATAGCTGGTTACATTTCGCTTATCAACGCTCCAGTCAAAATCATCATGCGGTGTTGAGTTATCAAATCTTGTTTCGGCCTGAGGTTGTTCAGCAGTTTGTGAAGGTGTATTCTCCTCTTGCGGTAAGTCTTGATGAGCATCTTCTGCAGTTGCTTCAACAGGTGAATTTGATATTGCTGCAGATGTTTCTTCTAACACCTCCTGTCCATCAGCATTTTGGTTAATAATATCGTTACTCATAAAGTAAAACCAATGGTTTTTAATTGGGACGGCAAAGCTAGCAAAAATGACTAAACGGAAAAGTAGTGAGAGAACTATTATGTTGTAGTACTTTATTTAGTAATAATTACTGTTTAGTACCGTAGCCATTAAGTTACTTTTAGATTAGTTTATAACGATGATGCGGTTTAATCTTTCAAGTTTGGAATTAGCATTTATAATGTAAAGACCTTTAGAAAGGTGTTTAGAGAGCATGACATCTTTAGTGAAAGCTCCACTATCATCAGTAGTTACATTAAGTGTCTCTATTACTTTACCAAACAAATCCTGTAACGTTAAAGTAATCAATTCATTCTTTACTAGATCTGAAGCCTCGATATGAATTTTATTTCCGGGGTTTGGGTTGGGAAACACATGAAATTTTGAATTTCGATTTCTGAATTTCCACTTCAAAAAATTAGTTTTGCTATCAACAACAGGTGTTGTACCATTAACTGATGTATTGTTAGTTACAGAATCCGGTGAAGGCTGCGCAGCAACAAAGTAATTTGTTAGTGCACCTTTAGCGGGGGTTACCAGGTTTCCACCAAGGTTAACCGTTCCCGCTAAATAACTTTTACTGTAAATCTGCAGATTGTTAACCTTCAGATCATTTACTTGCACAAACTGGCCAGCAAGTTTTTGCCAGCCACTTAGCCAGGATGGTAAAGTTGTAGCCCTTGAGTCGTAAGCAACATATACCGTAGCCTTATGCGTAAGCTTAAAAGAAAGTACTGTTGTTAAGATACTGGTTTTATCATCGTTGGAAGGTTTTACAAAAGCAGCGTTACTTACAACACCGGGAACACTTAAAACCTGGTAAGTTCTATCAGTATAATATTGAACTCCGGCGCTTAACTTGCCCAAGCTGTAACTTTTGCCCGTATTAGACACCACATTTGTTATCAGGCTGGAGCCAGAAATTTTGGATTGAACAGTTAATGTAACACATTGCGAAGCTGAGACAAAACTGGTTCCACCTCCGGTTCCTGTTGCAGTTATAGTTGCGTTATATACGCCGGCAGATAGTCCCGCTGTATTTGCAGTGAGTTCGATATCTACACCATTTTGATTTGCTACACCCGTTGCATTTTTACTAACAACCAACCAGTTTGCATTGGAAGAAATTGCATAATTTTTAGAACTGTCAATAGTAAAAAGTAAAGTGTGTGCCTTTAGAGAACTGCTTGAAGAATCATTTAAGTGTAAGCATTCTGATGGCAATCCAAATTTGTAAATAGGTTTTCGGGTTATCGAACGTGTGCAGGTAGCTTTTTCAGGATATTTGCTTGAGCCCCGGCTTCCATGAGAAATTATGATTTTACTGCCAACTATCCTTGCAGATAAACCTTCGTAAATATATGGTAAAGCTAAAGACGAACTTTCTGTCCACTTGCCGGCGCCATTATTCCCGGCAGGATCGAATATAGCAATTTTCGCAGTTGAGTTTCCATCGCTTCCTTGTCCGCCAATCATATAAATCTTTCCATCAATTGCAAAAGTTGCACCTTCTGCATGTGAACGTCCGGAAGGTAACGAAGTTAATTGTGTCCATGTATTTGTTGACGGGTTATAAACATGGCAATACGGAACTTCCTGGCCGCCATCACAGTCATGACCCAACTGTCCTCCTAATGCATAAATCTTCCCTCCCAAAACCACAGAACTAAAATGATTTCGCTTCATGGGAAGAGGCTTTAGTTTGTTTTCCCATTTTGCCGGTTGAGACCGGTTTGCAAGCCAGGTGTCAACGTCTAAAGTCAGGTGATATTTATCCTGGTCATTATTACACGCAGTTGGCGTAAAGCCGCCAAAGAGATGAAGTACCCGTCCTAACAAAACACCTCCGCCGGCAGCAATAACCATAGGCTTACCAGTTGCAGGATCTCTTACATCGGGGCCCTTTGACCATGAGTTGGTTGTTATGTTATATATCCATATAGAACTTGTAAGCGGACCTGGGTTCGTGCCTAAACGACCACCAATAAGCCAAATGGTGTTATCTATTAATAAAGCGCACTCATGTGTAACCGCAGCTTTAAGTGGCAAAGGAGCAATGTATTTCCAAGTATTTGTTGCAGGATTATAAACTTCAGACGTTGAATCAGCGATGCGTAAACTATTAGCAAAACCGCAAAAAACATAAAGCTTTGAATTACTGAGAACTGTTTCTTTAAGATCAGATCTTGGCTTAAGTCCATCTGCTTTTCTATACCATTGTGCGGAGACAAGGCTTGAGATAAAAACTGAAAACAGAAGAGCAACAAATTTTGAGTGGCGTAAGCAAGTATATTTTTTCATAGCAACATGTATGTATTACTAACTATGCCTAACCATCACACCTACTATTAAAACTTACTTATAACAAACGAATACAATGGCATAGATAACAATCTTCCTCATTAAAATTTAGCGATAACCTAACTTTTTCAAACAAACAAATCAGTGCTTAAAGTTATGAAATATTGCCGTCTTATTTACTACCAAAAGAATATTAATCTACTTCACAAGGTAATTTTATCTAACACCTAATCTGTACAGGATAAACCTAAAAACAGCTAAATTTATGCTCTTCTTTTTACTATTTAAATCTTTAATTACTTATCATTTTTACTACAAGATTTTTGCCATTGGCTGAATTTATCCTTAAGAAATAAATTCCTTTTGAAAGTAATAATTTTGAAACATTTATTTCCATGTTTGAGCCGCCCGCTTTCAAAGATGTCTTACCTATATTATACGTTTTGCCGGTAACATCCGCAATCTGGATAGAACAAGCTCCATAATATCTAGCCGGGAACTGGATACTAAATTTGTTATGGAAAGGATTAGGATAAACCTTCGGTATCTCAAAATTATTTTTTATTCCATCAGTCTCGGACATAGAAAATAAATTTGAGTTATCTACTGTTGAAGACTTAGTATTCTCTGAAGATGCAATCGACCTTGTGGTAATCACAGTATCTATAGAAGCCGCTCTGCTAAGGGCCTGAACAGTTTCCCTTGGACGTAATAGCACAATCTTTCCGTCTCCTCCATACTCTGACACATAAATATTGCCGGTAAGAGTATCTTCAGTAAGATCTAACGGATCTACAAAACCTGAGAAACCTTCAACATAAGCTCCTTCAGTAGCACTGATTATATCATTATTTGCACCGCCTGGCGTTAATGTAATGATATCATCGTTTTGACTATATCTTACTACCAGTAACTTTCCTTTTAACGCTCCGTTGAATTTGTTGCTTTTATATTCAATTGCTCCGTCAGGTGATTTGTTATTTTGAAAATCAAATGAATAACCACGCCAGTTCGCATCTGGCAAAGTGCCGACAGGATAATCATTTATCTGAGATGAATCTATTGCAGTTGTGGGGTTACCACCGTTCATTACATATTCACCGCGTATAGGATTTGGATGACCATAATATCCTCCCTTAACTACACGGAATAGAAAATCTTTTTGTGTTTGCTGAACATTGGTCATTGATGGAATAACAGGTCCGCTATAAGTTGAGCCATCAGTTCTTTTAGTTCCGGCAACTGACGCAGGCGTATTACCACCGGCAGCAGAACCATTTGTTGGAACATACAAATTTCCATTGCTGTGCCATACCAGATCGTAAGCATTGCGAACGCCTGATGCGTAAATAGTTAACGGCGCATTGGCAGCATATGGATTGTAGCTTCCGCCGCCATCTGAGGTTTTTACATCTAAAGGCACGGTGCCTAATTTTGAAATATCAAGCTTCAGTACAGCTCCTGAAAGCAGTCGTTCATTCCGGTTTGCCCAGGTATTATCTGCTTTGCCCATGGCAGACATACTCCCTTGTGTGAAATATAAACCACCATCAGGACCAAACGCTACGCTATTAGTAAGGTGATCTTTATAAGATCTGGGCAGATTAATTAATACATCCTGCACGTTCTCAAGATTGCTTCCACTAAGCCTTGTAAGCTTTCCGTCCCATGGCGGGCCGCTCAAAAACACAAACGAGCTATGGGTGATCCATGCAACTGGATTTGTAGGTGTTGAAGACGGATCAAAAGCAAAACCTATCGCTAACCTTTGCTGACGTGCGCCGTATGCATCCTGCAAAGAATATAAACTATCTGGTGTGCCTAAAGTACCGTCATTATTTACGGGGAACCTTTTTATCATTCCATCGATGCTCAAAGCATATAATTTTCCGTCTGGCCCCATGGTAAGGCTTGAATGTCGGCCAACTGTATTTGGAAGTTCAACTTTATCAAACTTTGCATTTACCAATTCCTGCGATGAACCTGACCCTGTGGTAAATGTGCTTGAATATGGAATAAATGATGCACCTGATAAATCTTTAACTCCATTTGTAATCGTAAAAGTATAAGTGGCGTTTAAATTTAGTTTAGATGTCGGAACTAAAGTAATAGCATCTCCACCACCTGTTCCGTTTACGTTTGAAGGCACTCTGATACCCGTAGCATCTTCAGTTAAGTAAACATTGTTAGATGTAATTGTTGCGTTGTTAACACCTCCGTTTGGCAAGTCTAAAATACTTGTAGATATAGAAGTGTTTTCACTTACCTGCTGCGAACCATTTTCAGGATTTACCAACACAACTGAAGGCCTTTTGCCAATAGATGGAACGATTATGATTGAATTGATTTTAGTATTTACTCCACCAATTGCATCAACAGTAAGCAACCCGTCAGCTACAGTAACAGTGACCATTGCAGATTTAAACTTAGTAGCAGATGTTGGCGTGAAGGCATTTATCGCGTTAACACCTTCAACATTTATCGTATGCTTACTATTAATGTAAGAACCATCTCCCACAGAAAGCGTAACATCATAATTGCCGTTGGCAACCTGGGCTTCCCAAATACCTTCAACATTATTAAGTGATGAACTTGGAACATCGCCAGCCTGCATGTGAACTAAAGTTGCCTGGGTTACATCAGAAGGCGTACCCCTGTTTCTGCCGTTTTTAGTAAAGTCAACCGGAGTATTATCTGACCTTTTGATCCAGCCATAAACGTTTCCTGTACCCTGGTTTGCTGAAAGTCTTTGTCCGAATGATTGTCCATAATCCCTTATCCAGCCTGTAGGTGTAGCAGTAACAGAATCCTGGAAATTTATTTTAAGATTAGATAGTATTCCTGAAGAACCTTCTTTTACTGTAAGTGATATATTTAAAATAGCGGTATTATAGCCTGAAGCAGATGCATTTACCAGCGCTGAATATGTGCCTACTGATAAGCTGGTGGCGTCAAAATTAAATGTAATCTCAGAGCCAGTGGTGTAGCTAATACCGTTTAGAAGTTTGCCATTCACGGATAACCAGGCTGGCAGATTACCAGCATTGTCTGTGGCCGTCAACTGCGCATTTGCCGGTACGTTGTCTGATGTTGAAATATATTCAGATAACGTTTGAGAATTACCTTGTGAAACCTCCACGGCTTGCGAAGTTTCCATAAAGTTGATTGACTTTGCTGAAGTTGTAGCAGCAAATGTGGCCGTTAAAGATTTACTTGCATCCATTGTGATGGTTAATGGATTTGTTGTGCCACTTGCAGCTCCACTCCATCCTGTAAACTGCTGGCCTGCTGCCGGTGTTGCTGTTAAGGCTACATTTGTACCACTGGTATATGTAGGTTGGTCAGGATTTTTAGTTACTGTTCCATTTCCACTTGTTGTTACAGATAAATTATATTGAGCTATCGGCGCAAAGGAGGCTGTAACAGATTTATCTGCATCCATTGTTATAGTCAACGGATTTGTTGTACCACTTGCAGATCCACCCCATCCGGTAAACTGCTGGCCTGATGCAGGTGTGGCTGTTAAGGTTACACTTGTACCATTACTATACAGACTTTGATTAGGGCTTTTAGTTAATGTTCCGCTGCCATTAACGCTAGTATTTAAGCTGTATTGGACAGGGGCAGCTTGTGGCTGCACTACAACAAAATAGTTATTTAAAGCGCCTGCTGCAGGGCTTTGCAGGTTGCCACCTAAAGTTATCGTTCCTGCTGCAAAATCTTTACTATATAATTGCATATAGCTGATCTTTGGGTCATTTATGCCAACTTGTTGTCCTGTTAGTTTTGTAAAGCTGCTTAACCATGCAGGAAGAACCGTCGCCCTGGGATCATAGGCAATGTACACAGTGGCGTTTTGGTTTATACCAAATGAGAATACCGCTGCTGTTTTATTGGTCTTGTCATCATTAGGCGTTTTAATGGAAAGTGCATTATTCAAATTTGCAGGAACGGTTGTAGCAACGTATGTACGATCACTATAAATAGTAGCGCCAACAACTAACTGGCCTAAAACATAGCTACGTCCGGTGGTAGCTGTAATGTTTGAAATAGTAAATGAGGTTGATTGTGTAAAGTTTGCTGTGATAGCTTTACTACCGTTCATAACAACGGTAAGTGGGTTTACACTTCCGCTGGCATCTCCGCTCCATCCGGTAAACTGCTGGCCTGCAGCGGGTGTTGCTGTTAATGTTACACTTGTACCGTTTACATAAGTAGATTGGTCAGGATTTTTTACCACTGAGCCATTGCCGTTTGTTGATATGGTGAGATTATATTGAGACACCGGCGCAAAAGTGGCTGTGACAGATTTATCTGCATCCATTATTATAGTCAACGGATTTGTTGTGCCACTTGCAGCTCCACTCCATCCTGTGAACTGCTGGCCTGTTGCCGGTGTTGCTGTTAAGGTTACACTTGTACCATTGGTATATGTAGGTTGGTCCGGATTTTTATTTACTGTTCCGTTTCCACTTGTTATTACAGATAAACTGTATTGAGATATCGGCGCAAAGGAGGCTGTAACAGACTTATCGGCATCCATGGTTATAGTTAACGGATTTGTTGTACCACTTGCAGATCCACCCCATCCGGTAAACTGCTGGCCTG
>CAXSEB010000104.1:0-7377 GCA_964235805.1 uncultured Chitinophagaceae bacterium
CAGCTATCTGCCTTTCTTATTTTTTTCCTTATCTTTTTATCAGCTAAACACTCAGCAGCACAAAACGTTACCATTTCCGGGGTGGTGAAGGATAATAGCGGAAAAGCATTAAGTCATGTTACAATTTCGTTGTTAAATGCTAAAGATAGCAGCATGGTAAAAGCTGAGCTTTCAGATGAAAATGGCAGATTTGAGATAAAAACACCTAAAGAAAATGACTACTTATTATTATCTACAATTGTTGGTTATTCTAGCAAGTACAGTGATAAATTTTCCGCCGATAAGGATGTAGAACTTGTTGTAAAAATGGATGTTGCCGGAAAGAAATTACAGGAAGTAACCGTAACTGCAAGCAGGCCCATGATTGAAATAAAAGCTGATAAAACAATTTTTAACGTTGAAGGCAGTATAAATGCTCAGGGAAGTAATGCGCTGGAATTATTGCAAAAAAGCCCCGGAGTTCGGGTAGATAACAATGATAACATAAGTATGAAAGGAAAGAATGGTGTAAAAATTTACATCGATGGAAAAATGTCGCAGCTGGATACAAAGGACCTTGCAGCTTATCTTAAAAGTATAAACAGTAACGATATTGAAGCCATAGAAATGATAAGTAATCCAAGCGCAAAGTACGATGCAAGCGGTAACGCTGGTATTATAAATATCCGCTTAAAAAAGAATAAGAACTTCGGTACAAACGGTTCCGTTAATGCGGGTTTTGTACAGGGAATTACTCCTAAAGGAAATGGTAGTATAAACCTTAATTATCGAAATAAAAAAGTTAATCTCTTTGGGAATGCGGGAACAGACTATGGAGATTATCATAACAGGATAGATATATATCGCATTCAGAATGACACGTTATTTGACCAGAAAAGTACCAACATAAGTCATAATAGAAGTTACAGCCTTAAAGCAGGTACAGATTATTTTATCAATAAGAAAAATACTATAGGTATAATGGTTTCCGGAAATGTATCTGATGGCGGCTGGGGGAGCAATGGTCATACTCTTGTATAGTACAATCCTACAGGGCAATATGTTAAAACACTTGTTGCTACTAATACTATCCCCGGCAGCCGCACAAACATGAATTCAAACCTAAACTATCGTTTTGTTGATACTACCGGAAAAGAAATAAATTTTGACGGCGATTATGGCTTGTTCCGTGGCACAGGCAAAAGCTTTCAGCCAAACTATTACATTGATAAAAACGGCAATTCTCTATACAGCATAGTTAACCGCAATAATACACCTACTGACATTGACATTTATACAGCAAAGTTGGATGTAGAAATGCCCAAATGGAAAGGCAAATTTGGGTATGGTGCTAAGATTGCGTATGTAACAACAAAAAATGCTTTTGAATTTTTTACTGACCAGAACGGTCAAAGCATAAAGAATTTGCAACGCAGTAACCGGTTTCGGTATATTGAAAATGTAAATGCCGCTTATGTTAATTACAACAGGGAGATAAGCAAAAGGGTTAGTATTCAAACCGGTTTGCGTACGGAGCAAACAAATAGCGAAGGAGATTTAACAAGAGATGATGGGCAAATACAGGCCGACAATAACATCAAGCGCCATTATTTAAATTTGTTTCCGAGTGCTGCAATTACGTACAATGCAAACAAAACTAACACGCTAAATTTTACTTATAGCCGCCGGATAGATCGGCCTTCCTACCAGGATTTAAATCCCTTTGAGAATAAGCTCGATGAGCTTACCTTCCAAAAAGGTAATGCTTTTTTAAAGCCGCAGTATTCGGATAATGTAGAAGTTTCCAACACCTGGAAAGGTCTTTTAACAACAACTTTGGGGTATAGTCACGTAAAAGATTACCAGTCAGAGTATCTTGATACAACAAATAATAATGCTACATACGTGCAGCAGCGCAACCTTGCCAACCAGCAGATTTTTTCGTTAAGCGTAAGTTCTCAATTACCTATTGCAAAATGGTGGAATGGTTATATAAATATTTATGCTAACCGGCAGAAATTTAAAGGGCAGTTCATTAATCAAAGCATAAACCTGAATATTACCAGCTATGGTGGTTACCTGCAAAGTGCTTTTACTTTAGGCCATGATTATACTGCTGAAATAAGCGCATGGTTCAATGGTCCGGGGTTGTGGGGTACAATGAAATCAAGCGCCCAGGGTGCCGGCGATATTGGGCTTCAAAAGATGTTTATGCAAAAGAAAGCGAGTTTAAAAGTTAGCTTCACTGATATCTTTAATACATCAGGTTGGAGCGGTAAAACAGATTTTGCAGGCATTAATGCACGGCTTTCAGGTAACTGGGAAAGTCAGACCTTTCGTGCCAATTTTACTTATCGGTTTGGCAGCAGCCAGATAAGCAGCGCACGCCAGAGA
This sequence comes from uncultured Chitinophagaceae bacterium, assembly GCA_964235805.1. GTDB lineage: Bacteria > Bacteroidota > Bacteroidia > Chitinophagales > Chitinophagaceae > Ginsengibacter. The sequence continues at coordinate 2,374 of CAXSEB010000104.1, forward strand.
AAGACAGGCCTTGAATCAGAAGCGGGAAGAATAAAAGGCAGATAATGTTATTGCACTGTGTGATAAAACTTTATTTGCATTAAGTACAGGCAAGCATTATTGTGACATTTCAAATAACTTCTATAAATTTCGGAAACTTTTCCATTATATTTGGAAAACTTACTAACTTGTGGTTTAATTAATCACCTTATGAGCACAGCAGCAGCCAAACTGGAAAAATCACCCAGGCAAAAAAGAGCAGATCTTAAAGTAAGCCATATAAATCCTGCGATCAAAAAGATATCTGCATACCAAAAATTTTATAAAAGCGATGTTATACTTATCGCCTCTGCAATAGCGGGCATTTCAGCACATGCTATATCAGATATCATCAATATATCTGAAAAGCCAATTGAGGAAATTGCATCTCTTTTGTATGTTACTCCACGCACTATAAAAAATTATCAAAACGAAAATAAAAATCTGCCCGTTCTTCAAAGTGAGCAGCTTTTAAAGTTGTATGCTTTGTATGATAAAGGCATTGAAACTTTTGGAGATACGGATGCTTTTAACCGTTGGCTTACTAAGCCGGCTTTCGGATTAGATAATCAAATACCTAATAAGCTGTTGTTAACTTCTACTGGTATAAAACTTATTATGGATGAATTGACCCGGATTCAATACGGTGATTTTGCCTGATAAATATGACCGTTTACCGCATTACTCATAAGAAATTCTCTGAGAAATTAATTGCTTCCGGTATAGAAAACAGGTGGAACTTAAGTGCCCAGTTGGTTATCTATTGTTCTGAAAGCAAAGCCCTGGCTTGTCTTGAAAATCTTGTACATACTAATTCTGAAATCTTAGGAAACAGCTTGTATGTATGTATGGAGATTTTAACTCCCGAAACCTCTGAAGCAACAGTAATTACCTTAAAAGATATTCCACCAAATTTTACGAAGGAAGAGCTACGAAACACTACCCAAACACTTGGGAGTAACTGGTATACAGCAAATAAAACCTTGCTGTTGCAGGTACCTTCGGCTATTATTTCCTCTGAACATAATTTTTTAATAAACACATTGCACGAAGATTTTAAAAAGGTAAAAATATCGGCCAGAGAACCTTTCAATTTTGACAGCCGCTTAACAAGATGATCTAATGATAACTTCGTTATATTTATACTTACATCAACCTGGTTTCAATAAACTATTGTCAAAAAACTACGTTATAAATAGGCTAATTCAAATTAAAATCTGAATTTGTTATTCAATTAAGATTGCTAAAGTAAGAACTAAAACCATATGAGATTTTCCCTAATAAGTATTGCCGCTGCTTTTATAGTTATATTCTTTTTAAGCTGTAATAAACGAGATGAAAGGCCCCGTGTGTTGGTGTTTTGTAAGGGTGGGTATTATTTTCATGAATCTATACCAGCAGGTGTTGCAGCTATAATTAAACTAGGTAACGAAAATAACTTTGATGTAGATACAACCTCAGATGCGGGCAGGTTTGTTGAAGACACATTAAAGAATTATTCTGCTGTAATTTTTTTAAGTACAACAAACAATACTGATGCTCTGCTAAACAATTATGAGCAGGCTGACTTTGAAAGATATATACAGTCTGGTGGCGGGTTTGTGGGTATACATGCTGCGTCAGATGCAGGATATCAATGGGGCTGGTACGGGCGATTAGTCGGCGCAAATTTTAAAAGCCACCCTGAAGAACATTCACAGGCAACGTTGAATATTGTTGATGCTGATCACATTTCTACCAAGGGATTACCTAATCCGTGGATCAGGAAAGATGAGTGGTACAACTTTAAAAATATCAGTAAGGATATTCATGTATTGATTTCTATTGATGAAAAAAGTTACAAAGGCGGAGAAAACGGCGCAAGCCATCCAATGTCATGGTATCATGATTATGATGGAGGAAGAGCGTGGTATACTGCATTAGGCCATACAAGTGAATCATATACTGAACCTAATTTTTTAAAGCACCTTTTAGGAGGCATTAAGTATGCAATCGGTGATAATAAACAGCTTAACTATTCCAAAGCAACAACTTTACAAGTACCTGACGAAAACCGGTTTACAAAAACGGCCCTGGTGCAAGGTACATTTACAGAGCCCACTGAAATGACCATTCTGCCTAACCTTGATATTTTAATTGGGCAGCGCCGCGGAGAAGTATTACTCTATAAAAAAAGTACAGGCCAGGTTTCAACTGCAGCAACTCTGCAGGTGTATTGGAAGTCTCATACCAAAGGTGTTAATGCAGAAGAGGGATTGCTTGGATTGCAGGCTGATCCTGATTTTCAAAAGAATCATTGGGTGTACATTTTTTATAGCCCTGTAGATACTTCCGTAAACCGGTTGTCAAGATTTGAATTTAAGAACGACATGATTGATCTTAAATCAGAAAAAGTCATCCTGCAATTTTATTCACAGCGTGAAATATGTTGTCATACAGGTGGCTCTATTGCTTTCGGCCCAAATAAAACTTTATTTGTTTCAGCCGGTGATAATTCAACACCATTTGATGAGCCAAAGCAGCAATTTGTTAACCATGGGTATGCACCTCTTAATGATGAGCCTGGGCATTTGCAATATGATGCCAGGCGAAGTGCAGGTAATACAAACGATCTGCGGGGCAAAATAATGCGCATAAGGGTTAAAGATAACGGAACATATGAGATACCTGATGGAAATTTATTTCCAGTTAATACTGCCAGGACAAGACCAGAGATTTATGTAATGGGTGACAGAAATCCGTATCGCATTTCAGTTGATAAAAAGAATGGCTATTTGTATTGGGGAGAAGTTGGGCCAGATGCTAGCACTGATAGTATGGAGACCCGTGGTCCACGCGGATATGATGAAGTAAACCAGGCAAGAAAAGCAGGATATTTTGGATGGCCGCTTTTTGTAGGTAATAATTATTCTTACCATTTATATAATTACTTAAATGGCGGTCCGGGTCCTGTTTCTGATCCTGCAAAGCCAGTTAATAATTCAAGAAATAATACCGGGTTACAACAATTGCCACCAGCGCAACCCGCCTTTATTTGGTATCCATACGCTGCTTCACCAGATTTTCCGCAGGTGGGTACCGGTGGTCGCAATGCAATGGCAGGGCCTGTTTACTATAATGATATGTTTCCAAAAGAAACACGTTATCCCGATTATTATAATAAGCGATTGTTCATTTACGACTGGATACGAGGATGGATCAAAGTAGTTACCATGAGAGATAACGGTGATTTTGATAAGATGGAGCCATTTATGGAACATACCAAATTTTCAAATCCTATAGATATGGAGGTTGGGCCTGACGGTAAACTATATGTATTGGAGTATGGCAGCGGATGGTTCTTAAAAAATCCTGATGCTGGCTTATCCAGAATTGACTTTAATGGAGGAAACAGGCCTCCGGAAATTACGTCCATAAATGTAAGTAAGACGTCAGGTTATTGGCCATTGAATGCTACTGCAACTGTTAAAGCCGCTGACCCGGAAAAAGGCAAACTTACTTACTTATGGAATTTTGGAAACGGAGTTAAAAAACAGACTGACGTTGCAAATGCAGCATATACTTACACATCACCCGGAGAATATGCTGTTAGTGTCGAGGTAGTTGATAAAGAAAAAGTTTCTGCAAAAAGTGCTGTTATAAATGTCTATGCTGGTAACGAAACACCTCTTGTTGATATTAATTTAGCGGGTAATAAAACCTTTTATTTTCCCAACAAACCAGTTACATATAATGTAAGTGTTCATCAGGGTGCAAGCATGCCGGCAATTGATGTTGCTAATTTAGTTGTTAGTGCAGATTATGCGGAAGCAACAAGAAACTCCCAGCCTATAGGAGATTTAGCCGGTACAGCCACTGTAAGTGGAAAAAGCATAATGCTGGTGAACGATTGCAAATCCTGCCATAAAGAAAATGAAAAGTCTATTGGCCCATCCTTTATGGATGTTTCTATGAAATATAAAAGTAATCCAGGTGCTGTAACTTATCTTATAGGAAAAATTAAAAAAGGCGGCAGCGGAGTTTGGGGAGAGACCGCAATGCCTGCACATCCGGATTTACCTGTTGATGATGCACAGCAAATAGTACAATGGGTGTTATCATTAAATAACTCTGCTCAAAAGAAAAAATCATTAGCTGCTTCAGGAAGTTTGAATGCTACATTAAATAAACCTATAAAAGATAAGGGTTTGTTGTATCTAACTGCCAGTTATACAAATAAACCAGCGGCAGGTCTTAAACCTTTGACCGGTGTAAAATCAATATTTTTAAGAAATAGTAAAATAACTTTTGGTTCTGTAAATAATTTAAAGGGATATTCTAAATATAATGTAGCTGGGAACACTTACTTAGTGGCGCCAAAATCTGAAGGTTGGTTTAGCATTGATACCATTGATATTGCTGGAATTACAGGTGCAACACTTTCAGTTGGTTCTCAAAAACCTGTTGAATATGGCTATGATTTTGAAATAAGATTGGATAAGCCTGATGGTAAATTATTAGGAGTTGGAACGTTGCCTGCATCAGGCGCAACCAAAGGGATTAACGTAAAGACGGTCAGCTTTAAATGGGATAATGTAGCAGATGATAAGATGCATAATTTGTATATCATCAGCAAACCAAAGAATGCAAATGAACAAGCTGATATTGGGTTATCGTCTTTACAGCTACTTCCGGGTAAGTAAACTTAGGTAAATCTCATATTTGCTGAGGCCTTCTTTTGCTATAAAAAAAATTCAGGAGCAGAACAATTATTAAAATAATTAAGCCAAAAAATTCCCTGGTTTCTTCAACCCATGGAGTTTCAGCTTTCATAGTTTCGGCAATATTTTGAGAATGATGTTTTTGGACCCAATCCAAAACACCATTCTTTGTAAAAAACTTGTAACAGGCATAACTGGCATAAAGAACAATGCCAGTTAAGTAGGCCGCAGGGTAAAATTTGTTGTTGGCTGCAAGACCGCATAAAATTGCTGCATACAAATATAT
>CAXSEB010000105.1:0-6031 GCA_964235805.1 uncultured Chitinophagaceae bacterium
TTTAGTTTAGGAAGCCTGGTTTGTACCTTGACATCATGATCCTTTTGCACAACAACATTTTCCTTAACATCAATCTCCGGCTCTTTTACTTCTGATGTTTCAATTATCACCTTTGCGCCATTCGCCTCGTAAGGCTCAGTTTCTAAACGCTTTTCTTTTTTCTTTACTTCAATTGGTGATATTATCTTAAACGCTACCGGCTTAGAAAGTTCTGCCCGTTTCTTTTTTTGAACGCCGTTGTCATCATTTATTAATTCAATGGCCTGTTGCAGGCAGCAAAGTTTTATAAGCGTAAGTTCTACGTGCAAACGCTTGTTTCGGGCCTGTTTAAAACCCATTTCAGCTTCGTTCAAAATATTTAAAGCACTGATAAGATAAGACGGTGATAACGCCTTGGCTGTTTCAATATACTTAGGTTTAAAATCCTCCGCCACTTCTAAAAGAACAACAGCTTTCTCATCTTTACTTACGAGGATGTTCCTGATAAATTCGGCAAACCCGTTTATCACGATATCGCCTTCAAAGCCTTTCCTGTTTATTTCATCATACATTAATATTGCACTGCTGATATCCTGCTGCTCCATTGCGTTCACCAGCTTAAAATAATAATCTTCATCAAGGATATTCAGGTGCTCTAAAGTATTCTTGTAGGTTAGTTCACCGTTTGTAAAGCTTACAATCTTATCCAGTATGCTTAATGCATCTCTTAAACAGCCTTCACTTTTTTGTGCAATTACATGAAGTGCAGCTTTTTCAGCATTTATGTTTTCCTTCTCACCAATTTCCTGCAGATGAATTACAGTATCATTATTTGTTATTCGTTTAAAATCAAAAATCTGGCACCGCGAAAGTATTGTAGGTATAATTTTGTGTTTTTCCGTTGTTGCCAAAATAAATATCGCATAAGGCGGCGGCTCTTCAAGTGTTTTTAAAAAAGCATTAAAAGCCGCTGAACTAAGCATATGTACCTCATCAACAATATAAACTTTGTATTTGCCAGCTTGCGGCGCAAACCTGATCTGTTCTACCAAAGCACGTATGTCGTCAACTGAATTATTACTGGCAGCATCAAGTTCATGAATATTTAAAGAAGTTCCCTTATCGAAAGAAACGCACGAATTACAAGTGTTACAGGCTTCGCCTTCAGGAGTTTTGTTCTCACAATTAATTGTTTTAGCAAGAATTCTGGCACAGGTTGTTTTGCCCACACCTCTTGGGCCGCAAAATAAAAAAGCGTGTGCAAGTTGATTATTATTTATTGCGTTTTTTAAGGTAGTAGTTATATGAGATTGCCCAACAACTGTATTGAAATTTTGTGGCCTGTATTTTCTCGCTGAAACAATAAATCTTTCCATAATTGAGATGCTCAAATTTCGTACTTCTGTATTATAATTTGAAATTGTTTATTCACCTGGCAAGAAGTTAACATATAAAACCACTCAAAAGGAATTGAACAAATCGGTAAAGCGAATGGCCTTAATAAAGAAGTATTTCATTCGCTAATATTAAATTTCTGTTAGCTTAAAGACAGAGCGCAAAACCTTCATTCTAATTTTAAATTACAATACTAACCCTTACCTTTGCGGCAAATTTAAAGGTTATAATATGGCCAGGATTGGTAAGATTAAACAAATAATAGGTGCAGTAGTAGATGTACATTTTACAGGCGACAATAAACTTCCGGAAATAATGCATGCTTTGGAAATTACAAAGCAAAATGGCGACAAACTAATACTTGAAACCCAGCGCCATTTGGGAGAGGATAGTGTTAGATGCATTGCAATGGATGGTACAGAAGGACTGGTTCGTGGTATGGATGTGGTTGATCTTGGATCTCCGATATTAATGCCGATCGGACCGGAAATAAACGGTCGCCTTTTTAATGTAACAGGCGATGCAATAGATGGGCTTCCGCAGGTAAGCAAATTAAATGGCCGCCCAATTCACAACAAACCACCATTATTTGAAAATTTAAGTACAGCCTCAGAAATCTTATATACTGGTATCAAGGTTATTGATCTTATTGAGCCGTACGCCAAAGGTGGTAAAATTGGATTGTTCGGCGGTGCGGGTGTTGGCAAAACCGTTCTTATTCAGGAACTGATAAACAATATTGCAAAAGCTTATGCTGGTCTGTCAGTGTTTGCAGGAGTTGGTGAAAGAACCCGTGAAGGAAACGATTTAATGCGTGAGATGATTGAAGCCGGCATTATGAAATATGGCGATAAGTTTATCCATAGTATGGAAGAAGGCGGATGGGATTTAGACTCGGTAAATATGGAGGATCTTAAAGATTCTAAAGCGACCTTTGTATTTGGTCAAATGAATGAGCCCCCCGGAGCAAGAGCCCGTGTTGCGCTAAGCGGTTTAACCGTTGCGGAGTATTTTCGTGACGGAGATGGCACCGGAAAAGGAAAAGATATTTTATTTTTTGTTGACAATATTTTTAGGTTTACGCAGGCTGGTTCGGAAGTTTCGGCCTTGTTAGGACGTATGCCTTCGGCAGTAGGTTACCAGCCAACTCTTGCTACTGAAATGGGTTTGATGCAGGAAAGAATCACTTCTACAAAGAATGGTTCAATTACTTCTGTTCAGGCAGTTTATGTACCTGCCGATGATTTAACTGATCCTGCACCTGCAACTACATTTGCTCACCTTGATGCTACAACGGTGTTAAGCCGCAAGATTGCAGATCTTGGCATCTATCCTGCAGTGGATCCGCTTGATTCAACTTCAAGAATTTTAACGCCAATAATTGTAGGAGATGCACATTATAATTGCGCTAACCGGGTTAAACTTACATTACAACGATATAAAGAACTTCAGGATATCATTGCAATTCTTGGTTTGGATGAATTAAGTGATGAAGATAAATTAGTGGTTAGCCGTGCAAGGCGTGTTCAGCGTTTTTTATCACAACCTTTTCACGTAGCTGAACAATTTACCGGTTTAAAAGGAGTGCTTGTTTCTATTGAAGACACGATAAGAGGTTTTAACGCTATCATGGATGGTGAAGTAGATGAATATCCGGAAGCAGCATTTAATCTTGTTGGAACGCTTGAAGACGCTGTTGAGAAAGGTAGAAAGATGATGGAAGCGGCAAATGCATAACAGCTGAATTTGCTAGTTTCGAGATTTGAAAATTTGACGATTGGTGTTGTAGTAAAATTGTTAAGTAATCAAATCATAAATAATTGAATTATCGTATTTATGATATTGGAAATATTAACACCTGAACGCAAACTTTTTAGCGGGGAAGTGTATGGAGTCCAGCTTCCAGGTATAAGTGGTCTTTTTGAGGTACTTGAAAAACATGCACCTTTAGTTAGTGCTTTAAAAGCTGGTAGGGTGAAGATTTTGAAAGATAAACATACGGCTTCATACTATACAGTTCAAAGCGGTTTTGTAGAAGTGATCAATAATACTGCTACAGTTTTAGTGGAAGGCGCTTCTGAATTAAGTTAAGTGTCTGTTTAGCTAATCTACCGGTTTGTAAATCGTTTAGTTCCGTAAAAATAGGCCACATTACGGTGGCCCTTATTTAAAACTATACACTGCTGCTTATTTGTTGGTGCTGGTACCACTACTGCTAGTACCGCTTGTTCCACTGGTACCGCTTGTTCCGCTGGTACCGCTTGTTCCACTTGTACCGGTGGTTCCACTTGTTCCGCTGGTACCACTTGTTCCGCTGGTACCGCTTGTTCCGTTTGTATCACCACTTCCGGTTGTTCCGCTGCTACTATTATCTGTTCCGCTGCTTGAGCCACTTGTTCCACTGCCGCTATTGTCTGTGCTGCTGTTAGAACCGGTTGAGCTGCTTCTGCCGGAACTGCTTCTTGTAGAACGAGTTGTTGTGGTTTTTGATCTGCTGGAAGTTTTACCATTAGGATTAGTTGTAACACTACCGGCATCGTTATTATCTGACATAGGTCCATTGCTGCTTCCAGTTGTTGTGTTTGTGCTGCTTGAACTATTCATATCAGAGCCAGAACCAGAACTGCTCATTCTTGTTGAGCTGCTTCTTGAATGCATTGCAGACCCACCTGAACGTTTTCTGTGATAAGTGTGTTTCTTTTTTGTTCCTGAACGGTGTGTTGAAGATGCCCGGTGCGTACCGCCTGAACCTTGGCTTGTTGTACTTCCTGAGGATTGTGAATTAGTTTGAGTAGTTGTACTTGAACTACTGCCTGAGGTGCTTTGACTAAAACCTGCTACCATTACAACGCAGGCTATTGTCAACATAAAAAATGTCTTTTTCATAAATTGCTTTTTAATATTATATAAATAATAGATGTTTAAAAATCTTAATAAACTTTGTGCCAAGAAGTTACTTTGTGCAAAACCTAAAAAGCGTATTCTGATCTTGTTAATAGATCTTGCTCTTAATGTTCAGTTTGAAAAAGAGTTCCCGTGTATTTTGTACCGCATCAGTGTAGACAGTGTAGATAGTATTCCCAATACAAATACATAACGGTGATAGATACCCGATTACGTTAACTGCTTTTTAGTTTGTAAACAACTCCATGCAGTAAAAGGAAGAAGTATGAGTACCAACCATGCAATTCTATTATTTATCAAGTGCATTGCTAATACAAAAAACAGGAGAAGGTAAAAGGGATAAATTACAAACAACAATCCTAAGATAATAGAATCAAAATGATCATTTGCCCTCTTTCTTATTAGGAGCTCAATAGGCCTGTATATAGGAAAATGTAATAGCCATCCTAAAGTGGACGGAATTAACAGTAATATTTTTTTTAATAAAGGCTGGGGTACGTACAACGCTTTTCTCAGTTTCTGCCTGTCATTTTCATCTATCTCAAGAACAAGTTTTTTTAGTTGGTCATTTAATTTCAAATTAAAATCAATAACAGCCCTGCCTTCGTTCAACTTTAAATCAACGTCAGCAGAAGTAATCATTTTGCCAAAATTTATTATAACGTTTTTACCAAAAAGGCGGAATGCGCTATAATTTATTCCTACAGGTAATACAGTTAAAGGAATATCATTTCGCCATGCGTTTATTGCTAACCTTGCGGTACCTTTTTTCAAGGGCCGTAAATGCCACTCGTTAATGCATCGACCCTCGCTAAAAATTAATACTGCCCCTGATTTTTTAAAAATGCTTAAACATTCATTAAACGTTGTATAATTATGCCCCAAATTTTCAATACCCTCGCTTTGCCTGTACACCGGTAATATATTTAAAGAGCGAAGCAGCACGCTGAAAAAGTGATTTGCAAACGCATCACCTCTTGCTAATGAGTATATTGGCTGGTTAAAATGTGTTGCTAAAATTATGGCGTCTAAAAAAGAATTCGGATGATTCGAAGCGAGTATCAAAGGACCTTTTATTTTCAAGGCCTCAGGATTATTTATTTGGATTTTACGGCAATAAAAGTAGAGAGCAAATTTTGCCGGTATTTTTAAAATATTGTAAAGCAATCTTTTTGGTAATAGCGATTATGTTATGCCTGAAAATAACAGTTTGTGGTAATTAAAATCAAGTAGTTGCTGGTTTCTTATTTTTATAGCCAACATAAATTTTACGGCCTTCTTTCATGTAATAACGGCCTCCTCCTGAGCCAATAAATATTTGTTCTCCCCTCGGGCCGGACATCTCATCATCTAGGTGATTTTCCGGTGGCGGGGCTATACTGGTAACTGTACCAACTTTTTTATCTCCTAAAAACAAAGTAAGAACAGCGGCAACAAGCACAAATAAAATGATAAATAATTTTTTCATTTGTTAATATTTACAATAGTTATAAGATGCTAAGATATGATTTAATTTAGCTGGGGATCAATAGGGAAGTTTATCATCATTTCGTACTCTCCTCCCATTTGTTTTAATGAATCTTTCCAGATATTGTCCGGTTTGCTGTGAAAAAGTAAGTTACGTGAAGCTTCTGAGGTTAACCAGCTTTTCTCCTTCAGCTCATCTTCAATTTGTTTTTCTGCCCAGCCACTGTAGCCAATAAAAAACTTTATCTTTTTAAGATCAATCTGCCTGATCTTTATTAGCGCCATA
>CAXSEB010000105.1:6041-7369 GCA_964235805.1 uncultured Chitinophagaceae bacterium
CCATAACACTTTCAAAGTTACCGCCCCAGTAAACGCCATCTAACACCTCTTCTCCTCCAAAGATAACATCAGGATATTGATGAAGAAAATGAATGGTATCTTTTTGCACAGGACCCCCAAAATAAAGTGGAATTGCATAGTCCATGTATTCGGGCAGGAGGTCGCTGAGAGTTTTATCAAATAGTTTGTTTAAAACAAAGCCAAAACTTCCTTCGTCTCTATGCTCACATAAAAAAATCACAGTACGCATAAAGTTTGGGTCCTTTAAAAAAGGATTAGCAATCAATAAAGTCCCCTTCGCAGGTGCTATCATTATTCTAAATTTAAATAGTTCAACTACATTATCTTGCTTTATCCTTTTTATAAAATAAAAGAATAATCCTGAAATCCTAAAATTTCATCTCCGCAATTTATTTGCCGGGATGCTGCTTTAAATTTGTGATTGTAAATGAAGAAGATATTTCCTGTTATTACAGTGCTCATTTTTTTATCCCTGATGGGCATAATTTTTTTTCAGATACTTTGGATAAGGCAGGCAATTGAGGCAAGGGAGCAACAGTTTGAAGAAAGTATAAAACTTGTAACAGCAACTGCCGGAAATGATCTAATTGAAGAAAAAGGAAATCTTTCTCCTTTTGATAGAAAATCAAGCACCATTTTGCCACTGAACGTTTTTCCGCCTACTATAACCCATAAATTTAGCCGGGACGAAATAAGAGCGAGGATAAAAAACGCTTTCCAGAACCAAATGCATGAAGACATACCCTTTGAATTTGCGATAACACCGACATCGATGATGGGAGAAGAGCTTCAATCTGAAAACTTTTTTAAGCTCACCCAGGATTCTGCAAATAAGAACATACAATTTGTTTACCCGCTGGAATCGCCTAGTGGCAGTGCATCAGAAGGCGTATCGCCGGAGGAGTTGTTGGTTATAATTGTGCCTCATGTAAAAAGTATTATCTGGAAACAAATGTTATGGATGGTGGCAGGTGCAGTGCTATTTACTATAATAATTTTTTGTGCTTTTTTTCTAACCGTTAGGGCTCTATTAAAGCAAAAAAAATTAAGTGAAATTAAGTCTGACTTCATTAATAATATGACACATGAATTTAAAACGCCATTAGCAACTATATCACTGGCTATTGATGCTTTAAAGAACGAAAAGGTTATTAATGACAGGGCTAAAATGAATTATTTCTCGGGAATTATTAAGGATGAGAATAAGCGTATGGACAAACAGGTAGAAACCATTTTGCAGGCGTCTTTATTGGATAAGCAACAAATCCAGTTAAATCTAAAAGTAAGCCATGCGCACGATCTTATTA
>CAXSEB010000106.1:0-7360 GCA_964235805.1 uncultured Chitinophagaceae bacterium
AGCAGTCAGCGAGATGGGTTAGCTGGTGGCGGATCAACGGTGTATGTGTTGCCGTTGTCCGGTGGCGAACCTAAACTAATCACTGACAGTACTCCATCTTATTTACACACCTGGAATCCTAATGGTAAGGAAGTAATATATACAGCGCAGCGCATAAGTGTGAGCCCGGCTTTTAACCTTTATAGAAAACCAGTTAATGGCGGGCCGGAAGTGCAATTGACCTTTAATAAAAAGGGATTAACAGACGGCCCTGAGTTTTCTCCTGATGGAAAATATATTTACTGTAATTCAGATGAAACAGGAACTATGCAGGTATGGCGAATGAAACCTGATGGCACTGGTAAAGAACAAATAACATTCGATGAATACAATAACTGGTTTCCGCATATTTCACCCGATGGAAAATGGATTGTTATTATATCTTTCCCAACAACTGTTTTAGCAAATGATCATCCGTTTTACAAGAGAGTAATGCTTAGGCTAATGCCTGCAAACGGCGGCGCACCAAGGGTTATAGCTTATTTGTATGGCGGCCAGGGAACTATCAACACTCCTTCGTGGAGCCCTGATAGCAAGCGGCTGGCTTTTGTAAGTAACAGTGGTTCTTTTAAATAAGTTTTTCTATTAAAAAATTTGTCAGCATCATAGCGGTATTATAACCAGGCGTTTATAGCCTTCCGATAATGAACGGCCGTTGCTGCTTATAAACACACACATATGAAGATTGCAATCTTACTTTTAGCAGCTATAAGCTTCTTTGTAAAAGGACCTGTATTGGAAAAATATGTAACAAATAAGCATGAAATAAAAGTTCTCCTCCAAGATACAACAGTGCCTTTTTCGCCTGGGGTATTACCAGGCAAAGGCTTAAAGCAACATCCATTTTTGTATGCAGGTGAATGGGACACAAGAAATAATATGCAAAACCTGCAGACTATAAAAGTGGTTCGTGACGGCAAAGTGGTTTGGCGTTATGGCTTTCCCATTAAAGATTCAAATAATGTTATCCAGGAGTTAGGTGATGCTTCCATGTTAAAGAATGGAAACATTGTTTTTTCAGGTAAAACCTTCGCCGCTGTAATTACTCCGTCAAAAAAAATTATCTGGAAATATACTGCGCCAAAAGGCAGTGAGATCCATACTGCACAACCTATTGGCGATGATAAAGTTTTGATAATGCAAAACGGAAATCCTGTTAAGCCAAAACTGATGATCTTCAACACTAAGAAAAATGTTATAGAAAAGGAATTAGAAATTCCAACTACTAATCCAACAAGTCCTCATGGGCAATTCAGGCATATACGTATAACGAAATCAGGTACTTTTCTAATTCCTAACATGTCAGGCAAGGTTATAGAATACGATGCTGATGGTAAAGAAATATGGCAGGTGACTGCGCCATCTGCCTGGGCCGCCGTAAGATTAAAAAATGGCAATACGCTTATAAGTGGTGATAGTAAAGGTTTTGCAAGAGAAGTGAATACGCAAGGTGAAACTGTATGGGAATTCACACAAAAAGATGTGCCTAACATCAGGATATTTAATATACAGGAATGCACGAGGCTTGATAATGGCAACACTGTGATATCTAATTGGTGCGCAGGTTTAAAAGATACTACAGACTGGCGTAAAACAGTTCAGGTTTTAGAGGTTACTCCGGAAAAAAAGGTGGTTTGGGCACTACGTTCATGGGATGGAGAGAACGATCTTGGGCCTTCATCTTCTATTCAGCTTCTGGATCAAAAAGGTATAATGGAAAAATTTGAATTACAGAGATAATTGTTTTAAAAATCAAAAAAATGAAAAATACAATGGTCTATACTTTCCTTCGCCTGGTAGTGCCTTTATTATTGTTGGCAGCTGTCGCATCTGCACAACAAGAAAAAACATATCATGTAAAATCACCTGATGGTAAAATTGATGCAACTGTACATGCTGCCGAAAAGCTCACATGGTCTGCAACACATGAAAGTACTGTAATAATAGCCCCGTCAGCCATTTCATTAACACTTGCTAATGGCCAAATATTGGGAGATGAACCAAAACTTATTTCATCCAAAACGACAACAGTAAATACTGTTATTAATACACCTGTTTATAAAAAGAAATCTGTTGTTGATAATTACAACCAAATCAACCTTCAATTCAAAGGTGATTATGGTGTTATTGTAAGAGCTTACAACGATGGTGTGGCTTATCGATGGTATACCAATAAAAAAGGAGAAATAGAAATTAAATCCGAAGAAGCCAATTTCAATTTTGATAACGACTATAATTCCTACGTTCCTCATGTAAGAGATTTTCGTGGTAAAGATGATCCGTTCATCCAATCATTTGAAGCGCTGTATACAGAGGCGCCAATCTCAAAAGTTTATCTTGATACGCTCGGCTTTTTACCGATACTTGTGGATGCCGGCACTAAAAAAGCGGTAATACTTGAAGCTGAACTTGAAGATTATCCGGGAATGTATTTGCTACCCAAAAGTGTTGCTGGTAAAGGCTTTAAAGGAGTGTTTGCAGGTTATCCACTGGAAGAATTCCAGGGAGGATATCGCAAAATGAATACTATGATAAGCAAGCGTGCAGATTATATTGCAAAGGTTAATGGCACAAGAAATTTTCCATGGCGTGTAGTGATCATCACCGCTAAGGATGCTGATCTTCTTAATAATGACATGGTTCAAAAATTATCTTCTGCCTCACGCGTTACAGATGTTTCATGGATTAAGCCGGGCAAAGTTGCCTGGGACTGGTGGAATGATTGGAACATAACACATGTAGATTTTAAGGCAGGAATAAATACGGAGACTTACAAATACTATATTGACTTTGCTGCTGCCAATAAGCTCGAATATATAGTAATGGATGAAGGCTGGAGTAATATCCTCGACCTTATGGATCCCTCACCAAAAGTTAATTTAAAGGAGATAATTGATTATGGAAAACAAAAAAATGTTGGCGTTATTTTATGGGCAACATGGTATGCCACATCACAAAAAACTGATGAGGCATTTTCAAAATATTCTGCAATGGGGGTAAAAGGTTTTAAAATAGATTTCATGGATAGAGATGACCAAAAGATGGTATCATCATTATATCAAATCGCAAAAAAAGCTGCTCAATATAAATTGCTGGTAGATTATCATGGAATGTATAAGCCAACCGGATTACAGCGGGTTTATCCAAACGTAATAAACTTTGAAGGTGTTAAAGGAATGGAAAATGTAAAGTGGACGCCCAATGATGATGTGCCTCATTATGATGTAAGCCTGCCATTTATCAGGATGGTTGCAGGGCCAATGGATTACACACCCGGTGCTATGCGCAACGCAACAAAATCTACTTTCAGGCCAATCGGATCAAACCCCATGAGCCAGGGTACACGTTGTCATCAAATGGCTATGTACACTGTGTTTGAGGCACCTTTGCAAATGCTTGCTGATAATCCTTCAGCTTATATAAAGGAACAGGAAAGCACTGATTTTATTGCAAAAGTACCTACCGTTTTTGATGAGACTGTTGCATTAGATGGCAAGGTTGGAGAGTACGCTGCCATTGCCCGAAAGAAAAACAATACATGGTTTGTTGGTGTGATGGGCAACTGGGATCAACACGATATTACAATAGATCTCTCTTTTCTTGGTGCCGGAAGTTTTGAAGCAGAAGTTTTTAAAGACGGCATAAATGCCGACCGTAATGCGACAGATTATAAAAGGGAAATAGTTAAGGTATCATCAAACGATAAACTAACTGTTCATCTCATGAATGGTGGCGGATGGGCAGCAAGGATTTATCCAAAATAATTATACCGCATCATGGCACAGAGAACAAGTGCTGTCACAGATCCAAATCCTCATAGTCTTTTATAAAGGCTATTACATTGTCATACTTATCAAATTCTTTCTCATCATGTAATGTAGTTATAACGATTGTATGCATTTGCGCATTCAGAGCAGCTTCCACACCTTTCGGAGCATCTTCAAACACAAGACATTCCTCGGGCTCCAGGTTTAAACGATTAGCGCATTCAACAAACGTCTCAGGATCCGGCTTGCTGCTATCAACGTCATCAGCACTTACAATCGCATCAAAAAATTTTCTTATTTGCAGCCCGTCTAAAACAAAATCAATGTTAAACATAATTGCCGCAGATCCTATGCCCAGCTTTGTCTTTTTATCATAAGCTTTTTGCAAAAAGGCATTCAGGCCTTTTATTAATTCAAGGTGTGGCTTATATTCTTTCTGGTACTGTTCCTCTTTCTCGTAACCCATTTTACTCTTTTCTGCTTCAGAAAACTTTCCGGGGAAAATCCTTTCTATCAGGTCGTCATTTTTTCCATAGCATTGTTCTTTTACTTCTTCCATAGAAAGGTTTGCACCAAAACTATTTACAATATCATACCACGCTCTTATGTGATAATCCATGTCATCTACCATTGTTCCGTTAAGGTCAAATATGAAGGCCTTATATTTTGATGTATCTATTTTCATTGATAATTTTTAACTCAGTTTATTAAATCTTTGCCAGGCAATTAAACATGTTTTAATATTGAATGCAGTAAAAATAGAACTTTATGATTTGCATGCATACACTGTAATTTTTATATTTTATTTTTGAAGATTCCTCAACGATTTGTAACTATGTTCTCATTAAAAAATAAAACGGCTATTATCACTGGTGCCGGAAGTGGAATAGGGAAAGCCACGTCGTTACTTTTTGCAAGGCAAGGAGCAACGGTTCATATAATCGATGTTAACCAAAAAGAGGCAGAAGAAACCGCTCTCCAAATCAATAACGATAACGGAACTGCGTTTGTGCATGTATGTAATGTATCAATACAAAGAGAACTTGAAAAAATAGTCAGCGGCATTGCAGATGTTGATATCCTGGTGAACAGTGCGGGAGTTTCGCACATTGGCACAGCTGAAAATACAAGTGAAGAAGATTTTGACCGGCTCTACAATATAAATGTAAAAGGTGTTTATAACTGCATCAGGGCTGCGTTACCGCTGATGAAGAAAAAAGGTAATGGAGTTATTTTGAACCTTGCTTCTATAGCCAATAATATTGGATTGCCTGATCGCTTTGCTTATTCGATGAGTAAAGGTGCTGTATATGCTATGACGCTGTCGGTTGCACGAGATTTTATAAATACCGGTATTCGTTGCAACTGCATATCTCCGGCAAGAGTGCATACACCGTTTGTTGATGGATTTCTTAGTAAAAATTATCCGGGCAAGGAAACGGAGATGTTCGAAAAATTATCAAGATCGCAACCTATAGGCCGTATGGCAAGGCCTGAAGAAATATCATTTCTTATTCTTTATCTCTGCTCCGAAGAAGCATCATTTATTACAGGTTGCGATTATCCGATTGACGGCGGATCTATAAAGCTAAATACTTAGCACTCTTAAAATAGTCTTATTAATTTGTTTAACAAAGGTTGAAAGAGATGTAATAATAGTTTAAAATTGCATATGCATGTAGACAGCGAAAGTGATAAAAAATAATACGATTAACTTCACTTTGATAGGTGAGGAAAGAAAGTGACAACTACTTACAATCACCGCAAATACCTGTTACTACCATCTCCGCACGGGCAGGCGAAAAGCCCTTTGGCAGCTTAACAGAAGGAATAGTCACATCATCAAGGCAAATAGTTTTACTACAATTATCACAAATAAAATGAACATGATTATCATTGTGATGCCCTGCTTCGCAATCATCTTTACATAAGGCGTATTTAATCGCATTATCTGTGGTGGGTATCGAATGGATAAGGCCTTTCTCAACAAACAGTTGTAATGTTCTGTACACTGTAACACGGTCAAAGCTTTCACCGGTTTTTTCCTCAATGTCTGCATGTTCCAGCGCACCATTTGATTGCAGAAACAGCTCAAGTATTTTTTGCCTGCTATCTGTTATGCTCAAATGGTTCTTTCTTAATATGGTCAAAGCCTGTTGGTTCATTTTAATTTGGGTTATTGCTAAAGGGCGAACTAATACCTGTTTGTGGATCTTTTGTTTCTTTTAATAGTTCGCTAATATCGGTTGATAATTTACTAAGTTCGTCCTGTTTTAAGCCGTCATAAATTCCACGCACTCTTCTTTGCTTATCTACCAGCGCAAAAAATTGTGTATGTATAAACTGCTCGGCAATATTTTCACTGTTATTCTTATCGTTGTCCAGAAGGTAACTTTCTCTTGCCATTTTGTACAAAGAATCTTTGCTTCCTGTAACAAAATACCAGTTAGTTATTGCCTGATGATTGTTGTCGGCCGATCCGATCATTTTTTTCTCATAAGCTTTTAGCAGAGCTACAGAATCAGTTTCAGGCATACAGGTATGAGAAAGGATCGCAAAGCCATTTTCATTTTTATATTTATCATAAATCTTCTTCATGTTTAAATTCATTTTCGGGCAAATTCCTTTGCAGGTTGTAAAAAAATACTCCGCTACATAAACTTTCCCCTCAATATTTCTTTCGGTAACTGGTTTACCATTTTGGTCAATAAAAGAAAAGTCTTTAACGTAGGTTAGTACCGGTAGTTTTACTTTATAATAATCGTTACCGGCAAATAAGAAGAAATAGAAACAACCCATTAAAAAAACAAAAAATCCTATGTACCACCAATATTTCTTTTTCATTTAACCCAGGAATAAAGCGCAAAATTAACGTACTGTAGTTTTAAATCCTGCATCATTGTTGCAAATTTGTTTATTTTTGATAAATCATTAGAATAGGATGCCGGTAAAAGTTAATTGGGATTTTATGGGTATAGCAACTTCAATTGCATGTGCAATACATTGTGCATTGTTACCTGTAATAATAAGTTCTTTGCCGGTTTTTGGTATTAACATTATCCATAATTCTTATTTTGAATGGGGAATGATAGCACTTGCATTAGTGGTTGGTTGTTACTCTTTACTTCATGGCTATATAAAACATCATAAGAGTTTTACTCCAATGCTCGTGTTCCTTTGCGGTGCCGTATTTTTAGTATTAAAGCAGGTGTTTATCGCTGATGAATATTTGTTTTTAATCTATGCGGTGATACTGATCATTTCTGCCCATACTATTAATTACCAGTATTGTCAGCAAATTAAGGCATGCAGTTCGCCGCACCATACTCACTAGTTTGCATTACTGTTTCTAAATAAACCACAAGCAAATTCAATATGAAAACAACTGTGCTTCTAATAAGCCTCTTTATCATGGCAACTGTAACGGCTTACTCGCAGTCAAAAGATGAAAGTGAGATTAGAAGACTTCTGAGCGAACAGGTCAGCGCATGGAATACAGGGCAGATAAGAGGTTTTATGCATGGTTATTGGCGAGCGACTCTCTGCAGTTCATT
>CAXSEB010000107.1:0-6361 GCA_964235805.1 uncultured Chitinophagaceae bacterium
TAATGAATCGTTTTACCAGGTTGAAAAAAACAAACTATTAAACCAAATCATCAATCTTCCAGACTTAAGAATTGTCGCAACAGATAACAGCATGGACGCAATAAACATTTCTAAAATTAATGCAGGAGCTGCAGGCGTTTTGGACATAATTGATTTCGCTGTTTGCGATTATGCAGAAACGACGATAAATAATGATCACCCCGGTATTATCTATTTTAATCCGGAGTATGGAGAGCGAATGGGAGAAGAAAAACTTCTTGAAGAAACTTATGCCGGCATCGGTGACTTTATGAAAAAGAAATGCAAAGGGTATTTGGGATATGTTTTTACCGGCAACCTGGATCTTGCAAAAAAGATAGGTTTAAAAGCAAGTAGGAAAATTGAATTTTATACCGGTAAAATAGATTGCCGGCTGTTAGAATATGAATTATATGCAGGAACTAAAAGAGAATAAAACATTGCACAGACTAACGCTTTATTTCTCATATGGAAAATTTCTTGATACTTTTCTCATCATCCGTTCCATAAGCTGGTCAGTCGAACTCATAACATTATCATCCATAGCCTTATAGAAGCGCCATAATAGTTCACCGTCATTCCCATTATACACCTGCATTGTAAGTGCGCCACTCCCGGTTTTACCGCTCATGCTTCCAAATAAAATTGCTTTTGCTATAGCGCCGCCTTCCGAAGCTGTTTTCTCGTAAGAGTAGCTGCATTTTACAACGGCATCTACACCTAAAATTTTACAAACTGAATCATGGGTTATTTCATCCAATTTATCATATATACCTTTTGATTTCAATAATGCGTTTGTGCGATCTACGTTTTGAAACGAAACAGAATACTTATCAGACTTTCTTAAAAGATATGTATACATCGATTGCTGAAGGTTCTTGGAAATTGCTATCTCCTCATTTTTGTTAGCGTCAGCATCATAATTCTTTGGCGGGCGCTTATAAGTTATTGTGGTTGTAAATGGCAGAATGGCAACCGTTTTGTGCCTGGCAATTTCATCTTTTAACTTTGGGGAAGAATAAGTTTGTTTAGAACCTTCAAACTGTGCATACGTAAAATAGAATGAACTTAACAGAACAAAAATTAAACTGAATTTCTTTGACATATAGTAAAGCTTTTAATAAGGTTTAACTGCAAGAATAATATTTTTTTTCAGAAAATCATACACCATATTAAATTTACACAAGCTTTGGCCGCAGCCTATGCCGTGATTTATTAAATACCATCATGCCATTCATCTTGCCTTTTCTTATTTGCTTTTGTTCACCTTCCGGCATGTTGTAAATTGACTGGCATTCCTCACTGCAACAGCCATTATATTTTTCAGCGCACTTTTTACATTGAATAAATAACAAATGACAACCATCGTTTGCACAGTTTGTATGATCATCACTTGGCGAGCCGCATTGATGACATTTGCTTATCACTTCATCGCCGATCTTTTCTCCCAGCCTGTCATCAAAAACAAAATTTTTTCCTTTGAATTTATTATCAAGATCTTCTTTCTTTACCCTGTTGGCATATTCTATAATTCCACCTTCAAGATGAAACACATTATTGAAGCCATTATAAAGCATGTACGCAGAAGCCTTCTCACAGCGGATTCCACCGGTGCAATACATAATTATATTGTTATCCTTCTTATCTTTTAAAATATCTACAGCCATTGGCAATTGTTCCCGAAAAGTATCGGAAGGAATTTCAATCGCATCTTCAAAATGACCAACCTCGTACTCATAATGATTGCGCATATCTACAACAATAGTTTGCGGATCATTTGTAAGCGAATTAAATTCTTTGGCGTTAACATATTTGCCTTTTCTGTTCATGTTGAAATCAGGATCAGTAATTCCATCAGCAACAATTTTATCTCTCACTTTAATTTTTAAAACCCAGAAACTTTTGCCCGTATCATCAACAGCTATATTCAATCTCACCTCATTTAAAAAAGAAATAGAATGCAGGTATTCTTTGAGCGCTTCAAAATTAGTTTGAGGCACGCTTAACTGTGCGTTGATGCCTTCATGAGCAATATATATTCTGCCAAAAACTTTAAGCTCATTAAGCCTTTTATACAATTCATCCCGAAAAATTTTCGGCTCTTCTATAAAAGCATATTGATAAAAAGAAAATGTGGTTCTTGGAATATCTTCTTTGTAAAGAAGTTCTTTAAGTTCCTTTTGAGAAACCCGGTTATGTAGTACTGCCATGTTTTACTTCAAAATTTTAAGTCTTAAAAACAGATTAAGACAAGGTCACTTGCAGGGTGAACAAAATTTCGTTTGCAAAGATAATTTGAATTATTAAACAGTTGTAATTGCAGGCTGCATACCGGCGTTGGACATCGTATTCTAAGAGACAAAAAGTTTTTCAATTTTTCACTTTATCAATATATCTTTGTCTACCAGTTTTATAGACTTATGCCACATTGTTCCCGAATATTGTACATGCGACTTTTTAGTAAACGTTGTTGTTGAACCTTTCGCAACACTTAATTTCTTTACTATTTAATTTAAGCAACTAAACACAAATGATTCCTTCACTAAAGGATTATATCGCTCAAATAACTTCTCAAAAAGGTGAAGTAAATATTGAAGAGTTTCTCTTTAGTGTGACAGGCAGGTTTCCCGAACAAGTTACTTTCTCAACAAGTTTTAGTTTTGAAGATCAGATTATAACGCATAAAGTTTTAAAAAATAATCTGCCCATAAAAATATTTACTTTAGATACCGGCCGCCTGTTTCCTGAAACTTATTCTGTGTGGAGCGCAACTAACGCAAAGTACGATACACACATAACGCCCTACTATCCTGATCATACTTTAATTGAAAATTTTGTTGGGGAAAGAGGACCTAACGCATTTTATGAGTCGGTACAAAACCGAAAAGATTGCTGCTTTATTCGTAAGGTAGAACCTTTAAAAAGAGCTTTAAAAGATAATGCTGTTTGGATAACTGGTTTGCGTGCCGAGCATTCTATTGATCGTCATGATATGCCGCAGTTAGAATGGGATGAAGGCAACCAGGTTATAAAATACCATCCGTTATTGCATTGGACTTTTGATGAAGTGAAGCAATACATAAATGATAATAATATACCTTACAACCCCCTGCATGACAAAGGCTTTGTAAGCATTGGCTGTGCGCCATGCACACGGGCAATCAGGCCTGGCGAGGATTTCAGGGCAGGCCGCTGGTGGTGGGAAGACAGTGCGAAGAAAGAATGTGGCTTGCACGTGAATGTTGTTGATTAAGAAAAAAGAACTTTTGAAATGAGTGAAACGAGTAAATATCATTTAGATTATTTGGGACAATTAGAGTCTGAAGCGATTCACATAATGCGTGAAGTAGCAGGCCAGTTTGAGCGGCCGGCATTGTTATTTTCCGGTGGTAAAGATTCTATAACTCTTGTTCATCTTGCTTTAAAAGCTTTTCGCCCCGGCAAATTTCCCTTTCCATTAGTACATATTGATACAGGTCACAATTTCCCCGAAGCCCTTGATTTTAGAGATAAGTTGGTTGAAGAGATCGGTGAAAAACTTATTGTTAGAAAAGTTGAAGACACTATAAAAGAAAAAAATCTTACAGAACAAAAAGGAAAGTTTGCCAGTCGCAATGCATTGCAAACGTATACCCTGCTTGATATTATTGATGAATTTAAATTTGATGCATTAATTGGCGGCGCAAGAAGAGACGAAGAAAAAGCAAGAGCCAAAGAAAGGATTTTTTCAGTAAGAGATGAATTTGGACAATGGAACCCAAAACTGCAAAGACCTGAATTATGGAATACTTATAATGGTAAAATTCATAAAGGAGAAAACGTTCGTGCCTTCCCCATAAGCAACTGGACAGAGCTTGATGTGTGGAATTATATAAGAAGTGAAAAGATAGAATTGCCATCAATATATTTTGCGCATGAAAGAGAAGTGCTGGAACATGAAGGCCAATTGGTAGCTGTTTCTGACTACATAAAACTCGATGCAACCGATGTTGTATTAAAAAAGAAAGTGCGCTACAGAACAGTTGGAGATATGACATGTACTGCAGCCGTTGAATCAAATGCAACAAAGATCGATGACATTATTAATGAAATTATCGCCACTAAAACAAGCGAACGAGGGGAGACAAGAATAGATGATAAAGTAAGTGAGGCAGCGATGGAAGACAGGAAGAAGAGCGGATATTTTTAAGGCATGTAAGTTTTAAGTACTAAGTGATAAGTCAAGACGATTTTTTACTTTTTACTTTTTACTTTAAACAACTTACAACTTAAAACCTACAACTTAAAACTCATAATGGATATACTAAGATTTATAACAGCAGGAAGTGTTGATGATGGCAAAAGCACTTTAATTGGGCGATTGCTGTATGATAGTAAATCTATTTTAATAGATCAGCTTGAAGCAATTGAAAAGCAAAGTAAAAACAAAGAAGATGGAGAGATAGACCTGGCGCTGCTTACAGATGGTCTGCGTGCAGAAAGAGAACAGGGAATTACCATTGATGTAGCTTATAAATATTTTTCCACACCAAAAAGAAAATTCATTATTGCTGATGCTCCCGGACATATTCAGTATACAAGAAACATGGTTACAGGTGCATCAAATTCTGAGCTTGCAATAATTTTGGTTGATGCACGAAATGGTGTTGTTGAACAAACACGCCGCCATTCTATCATTGCTTCCTTGCTAAACATTCCGCATATAATTGTCGCGGTAAACAAAATGGATCTGGTCAGTTACTCGCAAGACGTTTACAATAACATTGTTATTGATTATGTAGAAGTGGCCAAATCATTAGGGTTAAAGGATGTGATGTATATTCCCATCTCTGCACTTAACGGGGATAATATTGTAGATAAATCAGAAAAATTTACCTGGTATGAAGGTGATTCCCTGCTACATCTTTTAGAAAATGTTCCGCTTGAATCAGATACTAATTTAAAGGATGCAAGATTTCCCGTTCAATATGTAATAAGGCCGCAAGCCGCTGAGCTCCACGATTACAGGGGTTATGCCGGTAAAATAATAAGCGGTATTTATCGTAAAGGAGATGGGGTAGTTGTACAACCCTCCGGCCTTAAAAGCACCATAAAAAATATAGAGATAGGTGGAGCAGAAATTGAAGAAGCTTTTGCGCCGCAAAGCGTTGTCCTTCATTTGGAAGATGATGTGGATGTTAGCCGCGGTGACATGATCGTTCATAAAGATAACCAACCAATAACTGAACAGGAATTTGAAGTATTGCTTTGTTGGATGGGCAACAAGCCTTTGATACCAGGCAACAAATATTTTTTCCAGATAAACAGCAGGGTTGAAAGGTGCGTTGTAAAAGATATAGAATACAGGCTTGATGTAAACACTTTACAAAAAGATTATTCATCTGAGAAAGCTGAATTAAATGACATTATAAAAGCAACTATTAAAACAGCATCACCAATTGCATTTGATTCTTATAAAAAACTAAGAGCCAACGGCGGCGGTATCTTGATTGATGAAACAAGCAGGGTTACGGTTGGGGCGTGTATGATACAATGATAATTGAGAATTGACAATTGAGAATTGAAAATTAAGAATTGACTTTAAGTTTACAAACTCTTGCTTTACTTAAAACTTATTACTTAAGACTTACAACTAATGACGAATAACAACAAAAAAGGCAAAGTAATTCTCGCAGGTGCAGGGCCGGGTGATCCGGAACTGATTACTGTTAAGGTAGCAAGATATCTTCAGCAGGCTGATGTTGTATTGACTGATCGGTTGGTGAGTGAAGATATTTTGAAGACTTATGTAAGAAGTGATGCAGAGGTTATACATGTTGGAAAGCAGTGCCGGCTTGGTGTTTCAACACCGCAGGAAACCATTAACGAGTTGTTATTACATTATGCTTCACAAGTCAAATTAGTAGTAAGATTGAAAGGCGGAGATGTATCTCTCTTCTCTAACATTAAAGATGAATTGGACACTTTGGTTGCTAATAACATCACTTACGAAATTGTGCCCGGAGTTACAGCAGCCTTAGGCGCCGCAGCTTATGCA
This sequence comes from uncultured Chitinophagaceae bacterium, assembly GCA_964235805.1. GTDB lineage: Bacteria > Bacteroidota > Bacteroidia > Chitinophagales > Chitinophagaceae > Ginsengibacter. The sequence goes on from CAXSEB010000107.1 coordinate 6,056, forward strand.
GGTATTCCGCTTACTGCAAGAGGCCTTTCAACCGCAGTACGCTTTCTTACCTATTATAAATCAGATATTGTAAAAGAGGAATACTGGAAAGAGCTGGCTGCAACAGACGATACGTTGGTATTTTATATGTCATCAGAAACATTAGATACTGTTGTTTCAAAGTTGATTAATAACAACATACCAGCAGATAAACTGCTGGCAGTAATTGAGCAGGCAACAACGCCATTTCAAAAAGTACATATCAGCAATTTATATAATTATGATGTTGAATTAAAAGGCCATTCATTTATTTCTCCATCATTAGTT
>CAXSEB010000107.1:6371-7351 GCA_964235805.1 uncultured Chitinophagaceae bacterium
AATAGGAAAAGTGGTTTCGTTGCATGAACAATTTGCATGGCTTGAAAACAGTAAGAGCAGTAAATTTTATTTTAAACCCATACAGCAACCAACTGAATCAATAAGATTAAGTGCCTGAATTATAAGACAACGCACTCTGCTTTAGCCCCTCTCGTTCGGAGAGGGGTTGGGTGAGGTCAAAACAAGAACATGCTGGAAAAAAATAAATTACAAAGACTATTAAGCCTGATAGGTGATCTTACAAATGACGAACTCATTTGGGTTAATGGTTATTTGAATGGTATAGTATCAAAGCAAACATCAACTGCAGAACAGCCTATTGCAAAAAGCGGCGTTAATAAAATCACCATCACTTACGGAACTGAAACCGGCAATTCAAAAAGATTAGCCACAGAATTTGCTGCCAAAGCCAAAAAACAAGGCATACAGGCAAAGGTGCAAAGCCTTGACCAGTACAGGTTAAACGATCTTTCCAAGGAAGAATATTTTTTAGCAGTCATCAGTACACATGGTGATGGAGAGCCGCCTGCTGCTGCAAAAAAATTCTATGATCACGTACATCAAAACGGATTCAAACTTGAAAAATTAAAATACAGTGTGCTTGCTTTAGGCGATACATCTTACCCATTATTTTGTAAAACCGGTGAAGATGTAGATCAACAACTTAACAAGCTGGGAGGCAAGCGCATAGCGCCCTTGCAGAAATGTGATGTAGACTTTTCGCAGGATGCAGATGAGTGGTTTACAACAGTTTTTAAATCACTTAATAATGAAGATCGTGCTCCATCAACACAATCGGTAACAAAAAAGAGGCAAGGTAAAAAGACTTATAAAGGAACTATACTTGCACATGTAAATTTAAATGACAGAGGGAGCAATAAAGAAACATGGCATATTGAAATTGCTGCTGACGACGTGAGTTATCAGCCTGGTGATTCCATTAGTATCGTTCCTGACAACGATTTGGCAACAGTAAAAGA
>CAXSEB010000108.1:0-7326 GCA_964235805.1 uncultured Chitinophagaceae bacterium
AATTTCAATTTAAAGCCGATGGCACGTCTTATCAGCATGGCAGTTGCAGGAGTCGATCCTTCTATTATGGGTATTGGCCCGGTACCAGCAAGTAATAAAGCTTTGGAGCGTGCAAGGCTCAAAGTTGAGGATATTGATCTAATTGAACTAAATGAGGCTTTTGCTTCGCAAGCAATAGCGTGCATTCACGATCTTGGATTGGATGTGCAAAAAGTAAATGTAAACGGAGGTTCTATTGCCATTGGTCACCCGTTAGGCTGCAGCGGAGTTAGAATTTCTACAACTTTATTATATGAGATGAAAAGACGTGGTGCTAAATATGGTTTGGCTACGATGTGTGTGGGAGTTGGGCAGGGCGCTGCGGTTGTTTATGAGAATCTTGTCTGAACCATGATTTACAGGATTTGCAGGATTATAAGAAGATCGTTTTGTAAAGCAACATCTCCACTTAATGAATATACTTCTGGTTTATATGATGGGTCTTAAATAATTTTCAAGTTCCGATAAGGCGATAGTTCTTTGTTCTCCTTTGGTGAGATCTTTTATTACGCATATTTTTTCTACCATTTCTTTACTGCCGATTATAACCGCAAAGGGAATATTTTTTTTAGTGGCATATTTGAATTGCTTGTCCATTTTCGATTGTTCATGAAAAAGCTCTGCACTTATTCCTTTGCTTCGTAAAAACTGCATCTGCTTAAAAGCAAATTTGCTTTCTTCATCACCCATGTTAAAAAACAAAACTTTAGATCCGGTATGGATTTCTTTAGGAAAAAGGTTTAGCTCTTCCATCACATCATAAATTCTGTCGACCCCAAAACTGATTCCTACACCCGGAACATTAGGTACACCAAACAACCCGGTAAGATCGTCATACCTTCCTCCACCGCCAATGCTTCCTATGGCAACGTCCGTTGCTTTTACTTCGTAGATAATTCCTGTATAATAATTTAGTCCTCTTGCAAGTGTAAAGTCAATTTTTAGTTTTGCTGCAGATTGATAATTAAGGATAATTTCAAGTTCCTCAATTCCTTTTTTACCAATGTCAATCTGTTCAAATAAAACTTTTGACTGATTCAGTTTTTCATCGTTGCTGCCATCAATTTTTAAATAACTTTCTATTATGCCAATTTGCTTAGTAGATAATCCTTTCTGTATTAATTCTTCTTTTACTTTGTCTAAACCTGTCTTATCAAGTTTGTCAATAGCTACCGTTATGTGTTGCATTTTATCAGCAGCACCACAAAGCTCTGAAAGGGCAGTTAATATTTTTCTGTTATTGATCTTTATGTCGACATCAATTTTTAATTTTTTAAAAACCTCTTCGTATATATGTGCCAGCTCAACATCATTTATTAAAGAATAACTTCCTGCAATGTCTGCATCGCATTGGTAAAACTCACGATAGCGGCCCTTTTGGGGTCGGTCTGCACGCCAAACAGGTTGCATTTGGTAACGTTTAAAGGGAAAGGCAAGCTGATGATAATTCATAGCAACATACCTTGCAAAAGGTATTGTCAAATCATATCTTAATCCTCTTTCTGTAATTGCTTTAACGTTCTTTCCGTTCAAAACTTTTTCAAAATCCAGTATTGCTTCATCTTTTTTTGAGGGATTGTCCAGCCCATTATTTAATACTTTAAATATTAGCCTGTCACCTTCAGCTCCATACTTGCCAAGTAAAGTATCAAGGTTTTCCATGGCAGGAGTTTCTAATGGCTCAAATCCATATAGCTCAAAAACATTCCTGATAGTATCAAAAATGTATTTACGCTTGCAAACTATATCTGCACCAAAATCTCTTGTGCCTTGTGGAATACCGGGTTTCATTCTTTGTTATAAATTTTGCGGGCAAAGTTAATCGTATGAAATCATATTCGCCTTTATATGGAAACCACGTGTAACTGCATCTTATGAAGTTGGATTCCGGGAAAAGCAAGGGGAGAAAATGTTTCAGCACATTTTCGTTATTCCTGTTAGATTCCAGCAAGCCGAATAAGAGTAAGGCAAATATGTAATTTTTAGCAGATCACGTTTCTGAAATTTAAATTAACTTGCTCATCCCATAAAATAAAAACATATGAATTCAGAAGAGATTGAGGATAAACCTGATTTAAAAACTCAGCGATACATTGGCATGAAAAGCATAATGGATTTCGGTATGGGAATTATTTATATTGGAGTTGGGCTCTTTATTCTTTTCGCTAAAAGTTTTCATTTTACAAATGAATTTGTGGATAGTATAGTTGGGAAGGCTTTTGCTGGCCTTGTTATTTTTTATGGTGCATGGCGTTTATATCGCGGAATTAAAAAAGATTATTTTGTAGAAAAATGAGTTGCAGACAATTAAATATTATAAGGAAGATATTTTTTAATGTATCAGCAAGCTTATTGCTAATGTTTGCAGGATGCAGTAGTTCACATAAAAGAATAGATATTGATACACCCAATTCCGGAACAATTCATATAAGTGTTGACGAATCTTTTAAACCTGTGATTGATTCGCAGATACAGGTTTTTGAAGCCCTTAACTCTGGCTCTAAAATTATCGCAGATTATAAACCGGAAGCAGAGTGTTTAAAAGACCTGATAAAAGATAGTACGAGAATGATCATCATTACCCGTGGGTTAACTGAACAGGAAGAAAAATTCTATAAAGATTCTCTAACCTATTCTCCAACGTGGGATATGGTAGCGACCGATGCAATTGCTCTTGTTGTAAATAATACTTCTACAGACACAACATTTACACTACCAAAAATTCGGGGCATTTTAGACGGTACCACTGGTGATAAGCAAATTGCAGTGTTCGATGGGCTCAGCGCCACAAGTACAGTACGATATGCTGTTGATAGTATCTTAAAAGGTAAGTCTTTTGATAATAAAAAAGTATTTGCTTCCGCAAACAGCCAGGATGTAATTAATTATGTAGCTAAAAACCCAGTGTCTGTAGGGTTTGTAGGTGTAAGCGGGATAGGCAATAAGGATGACACAAGTCAATTAAGCTTTTTGAAAAGAGTTAAGATCGCCGCTGTTGAATGTTCAAATTGTGATGAGAAAGTATTTGTAAAACCTTACCAGGCCAACATAATGTTACATCGTTATCCATTGGTACGTGGTTTGTATTATGTACTAAAAGAAAATTATGACGGTCTTGGTGGTGGGTTTGCAAATTTTATGACCTATGAAAAAGGACAACTTATATTTCGCCGGGCTTATTTAGGCCCCGCAAAAATGAACTTTAGCGTAAGATCAGTTACAACAAATTAATCAATAAAAATAAAAAAGAAACATGAGAAAAGTAAAAATCACTACCCTAATATTATCCCTGGTACTAACAGGTAATATGCTATTTGCTCAAAGCATAGATGATGGCAAAAAATTTCTTTATTACGAGAGATATAATAGTGCAAAAGACATTTTTTCTAAAGCAGTTAACGCTAATCCTAATAACATAGATGCAGTATATTGGTTAGGTCAAACCTATATTGGTATGGAAGACGTTGCATCTGCACAGGCATTATATCAAAAAGCATTACAAGCTAATCCAAATAATCCTCTTTTAATGGTTGGCGTTGGCCATGTTGAATTATTACAAAACAAAACAAACGATGCCCGTAATCGTTTTGAAACGGCTATAAGTTTAACTAAGGGCAAAGACGTTAATATCCTGAACGCAATTGGTAAAGCAAATGTTGATGCGAAAGCAGGTGACGCAAATTATGCAATTGAGAAACTGAAAATGGCTGCTGATAAAGATAAAAAGAATGCTGACATACTTATTAACCTTGGTGATGCTTATAGAAAAATAACTGATGGTGCAAATGCACAGATATCTTACCAAAATGCATTAGCGCTAAGCCCTAACAATGCAAGAGCGAGCTTTATGATTGGTAGGCTCTATCAAACACAGGGTACCTCACAGGAGCAATATTATATGAAGTATTATAATGATGCTATTGCCAAAGATCCAAACTATGCGCCCGTTTACTTTTGGTTATATGATTATTATTATAGAAGGGATGTAAATAAATCAAGAGACTATCTTACTAAATATACATCAGTAGCAGATCCTGATGTAAAAAATTGTTACTACCAGGCATCAATCTTATTTGCTTCTTCATTATTTAAAGAATCAATTGCAAAATCTGATGAATGCATAAGCAGCGGTGGCAGCAATCCATACCCAAGCTTATACGGTTTAAAAGCTTACGCTTATGATAAATTAGGAGACTCTGTTAATGCAAAGAATTTCTTCGACACATATTTTCAGAAACAAAACCTCGATAAAATAGGTCCAAATGATTACGCAACTTATGCAAAGGTCTTAATGAAATTTCCTGGTAATGAGGCCAAGGCTGCTGGTTATGTAGATAAAGCCCTTTCGTTAGATACTACAGAAAGTAATAAAGTTGATTTTATCACAGGGGTTGCTACAGGGTATGCTGCGTCCAAAAACTTTGCAGAAGCAGGTAACTGGTACACAAAAATTCTAAGCACAAAAAAGAATTACGGTAAAGTAGATTTATATAATGCTGCCTATAATAATTACCTGGCAGGAAATTATAAAACTGCTGATTCAATTTACGGCATTTATACTCAAAAATATCCTAATGAACTTTATGGCTATAAATGGAGAGCCAAATCTAATGAAGGTATTGATTCTACACGCTCACAGGGCTTAGCAAACCAATATTATGAAAAGGTAATCTCACTGGCAGAAGCGGATACTGCTAAAGAGAAAGTTAAAGCTGATCTTATAGCGGCCTACAATTATATGGTTGCATACAACTATAATATTAAAAGCGATAAGGCTGCAGCTTTAAGTTATAATGATAGAATTTTAGCCGTTGATCCAACCAACGAAGGAGCCATAAAAAATAAAACCGCTTTACAGTCGGCATCAGTAAAACAAAAAACAAAAACAGAGACCACTAAAGAAAAAGTTACCACAACAGGCGGCACAACGAAGGTGAAAACGAAGTCCAGGTAAAGTTTGATAAATATAATTTTTAACCCAACTTATATGTTGGGTTTTTTGTTAGTTACACGTGATAGGCGTTTCGTTAATCAATTTTTAAACCATCTGCAAATAATTGAAAATTGCTTTTGCTATCTTACTTTTGCTGCACAATTATAAAGATGGATTTTTTCTTTCTTCAGGCCTCAACAAACGTTAATAGCACTGTAAATTATCTTCCGATAGGTATCCAGCTTTTATTTGCAATTGTATTTATTGGTGGAATGATGGCGCTCACTCACCTGTTTGGCCCAAGCCGCAAGGGAACAGATAAACTCACAAACTTTGAAAGTGGAATTGAGGCAAAGGGAAATGCCCGCCAGCCAATGGCAATTAAATATTTTCTAGTTGCAATTTTATTTGTTTTGTTTGATGTTGAAGTAATTTTCTTTTATCCTTACGCGGTAAATTTTAGGGAATTGGGCTGGCACGGTTTTGCGGCGGTTTTAATGTTTGTCGGTTTTTTTCTTGCCGGTTTTTTTTACATCATAAAAAAAGGTGCTTTAAACTGGGAAGAGTAATCGGTAATAACCGAATTGATAAATTACCAAATTGATTTTATGGCTCGTCCTGTTCAATATAATACACATGTAAAACCGCTGGAAAATCCAATCGGCATGGTAGAAGCCCCGGAAGGAATGCCGGGAGAAGGTTTTTTTGCGACTAAGCTAAGCGATGTAGTAGGTTTGGCAAGAAAGAATTCTATTTGGCCATTACCTTTTGCAACCAGTTGCTGTGGCATTGAATTTATGGCATTGATGGGTTCTCATTACGACCTTGCAAGGTTTGGTTCAGAGAGAGTAAGTTTTTCTCCACGCCAGTGCGACCTGTTAATGGTTATGGGCACTATTGCTAAAAAAATGGCCCCAATTGTAAAACAGGTTTATCTTCAAATGGCAGAGCCTCGCTGGGTTTTAGCAATGGGAGCTTGTGCATGCAGCGGTGGAATTTTTGATACCTATTCGGTATTACAAGGCATCGATCATATTATTCCCGTTGATGTATACGTGCCGGGCTGTCCTCCACGCCCCGAAGCAGTTTTAGATGGCTTTATGAAAGTGCAGGATTTAGTAGGTAAAGAAAGCATAAGAAGACGAAACAGTGATCAGTATAAACATTTAATGGAGAGTTACGGAATACAATAAACCCCTGTCCCCCTGAAGGGGGGGAATAAGGAGAATTAATATGCAGTTTAAATTACGTTTTTAAAGCCCTTTAGGGGTTTGGGGTTATGACAAACGAAACGATCAAACAAAGACTTAGTGAAAAATTTGGCGACGATTTAATTAATTGGGAAGAGCCTTATGGCATGTTAACGTTTACTGCCCCGAAAGAATTGAATTTAAAAGTTCTTCAGTTTTTATTTGACTATCCTGAATTAAAATTTCAATTTCTTGCTGATCTTTGTGCGGTACATTATCCAGATAATAAAGGTGCGGAAATAGCAGTCGTTTACCATCTTCACAATCTTATCGATAATATCCGCATTCGGTTTAAAGTATTTACTGATGTTACTAAACCAGATGTTTTTAGTGCAACTGCTTTGTACCAGGCAGCCAATTGGCTTGAAAGAGAAGGATACGATTTTTACGGAGTAAATTTTGTAGGTCATCCTAACTTAATAAGAATACAGAATGTAGAAGACATGGAGTATTTTCCGCAAAGAAAAGAGTTTCCTTTGGAAGATCAAAGCAGGATTGATAAAGACGATGAAATGTTTGGCAGAGGCGGATCCGGATATGGTAATAAAAAGTCAGAAAATGGAACTATCTCGGAAGATGATAAACAGATGATTAATCAATAAAATTGCAAACAACAGAACATATCAAATTGCCCGCAGGCAGCCTTGAAAAGCAAACCACAACGCTTAACCTTGGGCCAACTCATCCTGCTACACATGGCGTGTTTCAAAATATTATAGAGCTGGACGGTGAACGAATTGTAGATGCCACACAAACCATCGGCTATATACATCGTGCCTTTGAAAAAATTGCAGAGCGCCGTCCTCTTTACCAAATTACCCCACTTACAGACAGGATGAATTATTGTTCATCACCCATAAATAATATGGGATGGCATATCACCTGCGAGCGGTTGTTAAAAATTAAAACACCAAAGCGTGTCGATTATCTGCGGATAATCATCATGGAGCTTGCCAGAATTTCCGATCATCTTATTTGCAACTCAATAGTTGGTGTTGATACAGGCGCATACACAGGTTTTTTATACGTAATGCAATACCGTGAATTGATCTATGAAATTTACGAAGAGATTTGTGGCAGTCGCTTAACTACAAACATTGGCCG
>CAXSEB010000109.1:0-5126 GCA_964235805.1 uncultured Chitinophagaceae bacterium
ATAATATGGCGTTGTTTGTTTTGAATATCGCTGAATGATGTTTTGCAACAAATCTTCTTCTTCCTCAGGTGTAATGGTTTTTCCTTTAGCCTTTAGAGAAGCTACCTGTATTTGTAATAACGTTTTGGCTGCCTGCTCGCCTCCCATAACCGCAATTTTTGCTGAAGGCCATGCATAAATAAACCTTGGGTCATAGGCCTTGCCACACATAGCATAATTTCCTGCTCCATAAGAATTACCTATTACAATGGTGATTTTAGGCACAACTGAATTAGCAACAGCGTTCACCATTTTAGCCCCGTCTTTTATAATCCCGCTATGCTCACTTCTTGTTCCCACCATAAAGCCAGTTACATCCTGTAAAAAAATTAAGGGTATTTTTTTTTGATTACAGTTCATTATAAACCTTGCTGCTTTATCAGCACTATCATTATAAATAACGCCGCCGATCTGTAACTCACCTTTCTTATTTTTGATATTCAGGCGTTGGTTGGCAACAATCCCAACTGCCCAGCCATCTACTCTTGCATAACCACATAAAATTGTTTTTCCATAGTCCTGTTTAAATTGTTCAAATTGAGAATCATCTACAATCCTTTCAATGATATTCAACATATCGTATGGCTTCGTATTTCCTTCCGGTAAACAACCATATAATTCAGCACTGTTTTTCTTAGGAAAAAATGATGGCATTCTGTTGAAGCCAGCTTTAACATTGTCGCCAATTTTAGCCATTATTTTTTTTACCTGGTCTAAACATTCCTTTTCGGTTTTAAATTTATAATCAGCTATGCCGCTGATTTCTGTATGAGTTACGGCGCCACCGAGCGTTTCACTATCAATATTTTCTCCAATGGCAGCTTTTACCAAATAAGGGCCGGCCAGGTAAATGGAACCACTGCCTTCCACTATCAAAGTCTCATCACTCATTATTGGCAGGTAAGCTCCACCTGCAACACACGGCCCCATCACAGCAGCGACCTGTGAAATGCCCATTGCGCTTAGCTTTGCATTGTTTCTAAAAATTCTTCCAAAATGCTCTTTATCCGGAAAGATCTCATCTTGCAAGGGAAGAAATACGCCGGCACTATCAACAAGGTAAATTATAGGCAAATGATTTTCCATAGCTATCTCCTGCATGCGAAGATTTTTTTTGCCCGTAATCGGGAACCATGCGCCGGCTTTCACTGTTTGATCGTTTGCAATAATTATGCATTGCTTTCCGCTAACATATCCAATGCCTGAAACCGTTCCACCGGCAGGGCAACCGCCATATTCTTCATACATTTCATAGCCCGCCAATGCCCCAATCTCTATAAAGATTTTTTCAGCATCACATAAATAGCTGATTCGCTCCCGTGCTGTGAGTTTGTTTTTTTCATGCTGCTTTTCAATAGCCTTTTTGCCACCACCTATTTCAATCTCTTCTGTTCTTTGTTTTAAGTTGCTAAGGGCAAGCCGCATAGCGTCCTCATTTTTATTAAATTCTATATCCATATTTATGAAATCATGTCAAAACTAAAACTTTAAATTTGAGTTTCTAAAATATGAAAACATAGCTTTATTGAATGTATATGAAGAGTAACTTTCTTGCATCGCTTCCCAAAAAACTGTTGATTATATTATTAGCTATAATATTTCTGGTTGTAGCACTTGCTTACCTGTGGCAAAAAAATAAATTCTATTTTGTTAAGAGCAAGATAGTTTATGAGTTAACTACTAAAACAGATAGCTTATATACTCTTAAATACGATTCGCTTTTTTTTAATGAACTAACCGGTGAGGCTTTCATTAAAAATATCCGCATCATACCAGACACCTCAAGGGCAAGAAAATTATCTTATGCGCAATTACCTTATTTGCTTTTAGATGTAAGCATTAAATCGATAACCGTTAAAGGTGTAAAAACCGATAAAGCTTTACAGGGTGTTGAAATGATAGGTGATTCAATTATAATTAATGAGCCTAGGATTAATGTATATTTTCTAAAACCAATAAGGAAGGAGACTAAAATTGATAATGAAGCAAAAGAAATTTATAAGCAAATTTTAGGAGGGCTTGATCTGATACAGGTTGGGCAGGTAAGCATTAAAAATGGCGAAGTACATGCAATGAATTTTAATAACCGCTATAAACAATTCGATATAAATAAAACCAATATAAACCTGCATGATGTACGGATAGACAGCTTACATAATGAGGACAGCAGCCGCACTTTGTTTTGTAAAGACGCTTCATTCAATATAGATAAGTTTACTTCTTATAACGATAACAAAACAGAGCTTACAGTTAATGACATTAATTTTTCGGGCAAGGGAAGAAAGCTTTCTTTCTTAAAATTATTATTGAACAGGTTTGATGTTAATTCACCGGAAGGCGTTAAACTAATTGAGGCAAATGATTTCTTTATATCAGGCATCAACAGTTTTGAAGTAATAAAAAACAAGAACATCTTTATTGATAGTATTCAATGCAAACACATTTCATTTTACAGGCCGCCGTCTATATCAGGAAACCCCAAGCCAGTGGTTAAAGAACGTATCACACCCAGGGATACCGCAGGTTTTAGAAGAGCGTACAGCCTTGAACTAAAAAACATCTATTTCCCAAACATTGATGTACTGGAAATATTAGCGCCTGGATCTAAGACCAACTTTAAGCTGGGTAAATTTGTTCTGAATGTAAGAGGTATAAAGGCTGACGAAATTATGGAAATGCAGTTGCATCCTGTTAAGCATACAAGGGAGGTTGATTTGTTTTGCAATAATATATCTTACAACAGTGCAGATAATTTATACCATTACAACCTGCAAAGTATTCGTATAAATTCGTTGGCTAAACAAATAAATATAGCAAGTTTAAAAGTGGTTCCATCTTTAAGTGAAGAGGCTTTTGCTAAAAAAGCACGGGTACAAAAAGACCGTTATGAGGTTGGGCTTACAGGAATTAATATAAACAACATTAATCTTGACCGCTTGTTGGAAAAGCAACTTGTTGCTAATAATCTTATAGTGAACAATAGCAATATAAAAATTTACAGGGATATTTCATACCCGCTTGAGGAGGTTAACAAGGTTGGTAATTATCCTTCGCAAATGTTACTGAAAAGTGATATCCCTGTAAACATTAGCAAGGTATCTTTCAATAATACTTACCTGGAGTATAAAGAGAAGAATCCTTTAAGTAATAAGTCCGGAACAATCAATTTCGAGAATGGCAAAATTGCTGTCAACAATATGACTAACATACCATCTGATATAAAGTTGAACAATATAATGACTGCAAACTACCAGGCAAATGTATTAGGCAAGCTTGCGATGAATACAACTTTCAAATTCTTTTTAACCGCAAGCGATGGCAAGTTCACTGCTAACGGGTCTTTAGGCAGTTGCGATGCTAAAGCTTTAAACCAGATTTCCATGCCTATGGCTTTAATAAGGGTTGACACCGGAACTATTGATGGAGCCAACTTTAATTTAATTGGTAACGACAACGTAGCCAAAGGTGAATTTGTTATGAAGTATAAAGATTTTAAGATAACCATGTTTAAAAAAGGCGAAGAAAATGTAGCGCCTAAAAAAAGAGGATTACTAAGTGCCCTTGCTAATACAATTATAAAAGATGAAAATCCCCATAAGGGAAAATTAAGAACCTTTTCAGTAGAGTACGACAGGGAACGCTCTAAGTCGTTTTTTAATTTGGTTTGGAAAGCTGTTTTTACTGGTATTAAAGGAACCTTCGGTATGCCAACAGCAAAAATAAAGTGATCGGCGTAATTACAGAATACATAAGTACTTATTTAAAGGTGTACATCAGAATTTCATCTGCATTCTCTTGTTACTGTCAATACGCTTTTGCTCATTTAAGCTTAATTAGAAAATCGTGAAAATCTTTTCTTCAAAACAAATTAAAGAGTGGGATAATTATACCATAACTCACGAACCAGTTACATCCATTGAGCTTATGGAACGGGCTGCAAAAGCTTGTTACAGCTGGCTAACGGAAAATGGGTTTTCAAATAAATCCTTCAAAATAACTTTGTAAGTCTATATATAAATGAATCACAACCTTTTGCATCGGAAGATTTTGCAGGCAATCTTGCCCGTTTAAATACAGCACAGATTTATCAAATAAAAACTGAAGCGGACTTTCCTCTTATAAATGATGATGAAATAATCATTGATGCATTGTTTGGAACAGGACTAAACAAGCCATGTGATTCGGTTACCGGTTTACTTATAAAACACATTAACCACTGTAAGGCAATTAAAATTTCAATTGATATACCGAGTGGATTGTATGCAAATAAAAGTTCAAAAGGTAACATTGCTATAGAAGCAGATCGCACGCTAACTTTTCAGCAATACAAACTGGCTTTTATGATTGCAGAAAATGAGCAGTATTTTGGTGAACTAAGTTTACTTGGTATAAACTTGCACCAGCAGTTTTATCAACAACATGATGCACAGTTTGAACTAACGGATATTGATCTAATAAAATCAATCTTTAAAGTAAGAAAACCTTTTAGCAACAAAGGTGATTTTGGCCATGCCTGCCTTTTAGCAGGCAGTTACGGGATGATGGGTGCAGCAGTGCTTGCAGCACAGGCTTGTTTAAAGAGCGGAGTTGGAAAGCTTACTTGTATAAGTTGCAAAAAAGGATATGATATTTTACAAATCTCAGTGCCGGGTGCAATGTGCAGCGTTTATGGAGACACGTTTATAAAGAATTTTGATACCATTGTGAGCTTTAGTGCTTATGGTGTGGGTCCTGGTATGGGTATTCATGAATCTCATACAACTTTGCTGCGATCGCTATTTGAAAAACATATTTCTACTTTGGTACTTGATGCAGATGCATTAAATACAATTTCAGAAAACAAACATTTACTTGACTTAATACCGCCGGGTTGTATTATCACACCACATCCGAAAGAGTTTGATAAACTATTCGGGCAATCTGACAATGATTTTAAGAGGATGCAATTAGCAATTGAAAAATCACAGCAATATAACATATACATAATCCTGAAAGGTCATCGTACCTTAATAGCTACTCCCAAGAACAAAGCCTTTTTTAATTCTACAGGTAATGCTGGTATGGCAAAAGGTGGCAGTGGCGATGTA
>CAXSEB010000109.1:5136-6588 GCA_964235805.1 uncultured Chitinophagaceae bacterium
TATTTACACGGACTATCAGGAGATATTGCTGCAACAAAGTTTTCGGAGGAAGCAATGGGCCCTGAGGACATTATTGATTGTTTAGGAGAAGCATTTAAAAGATTAAGTGTACGTATAGAAAAAAATAAATTGTAGTATAAATATTTTTGCTATAAATTTGTGCTATGGACAATAAAATAACTTTAAGCTTTAATGAAGATATAATAGCGAAGGCAAAGAAATACGCCGATAATAATAATATAAGTCTTTCACGTTTAATAGAGTTTCTACTAAAAAAAGTCACTTCTAATAATTATAAATCTTTAGAAGATTTCCCTATTTCCGATTGGGTTAACCAGGTTGCCGAGGGTGAAGCTGTATATCAAACTAAAACCAAAAGAACCAGGAAGGTTGCCAAAGCTGAATTTTTCAACTCAAAAAAATGAGGATTTTTCTTGATGCTAATATCCTTGTATCTGTTTTAAATAAAGAATATCCTTTATTCACATTTACTTCAAGAATACTGAGCCTTTCAGATAAAAACAGGTTTTCATTGTTTACATCTCCTGTATGTTTGGCAATCGCATTTTATTTTGCAGAAAAAAAGTATAGAAGTGCATCAGCCAAGAAAAGAATAAAAATCTTATGCGATCACATAAACATCGCTGCTTCTACTAAAAGCACGGTACAGCAAGCTCTCGATAATTCATCAGTTAGTGATTTTGAAGATGGACTTGAATATTATTCTGCTCTTGAAAATAAATGTGACTGTATTATTACAGAGGATATTGACGATTTTTATTTCTCTAAAATTGAAGTACTTAGCAGTGAAAGTTTTTTTGAAAAACACTTGTTGAATCTGCAACAAAATAAATTTATACCTTTTATATAATCATTGTTATAGTACCGTGACATTTTAAAATATGCTCTGGTGTTTAGTTTTTTAGTGAAACACCAATCTCCGGCAACGTGAATTTTATCGCCGTTTTTATACTATTTTTGCCGACCTAATTTTTAAGCAACTTCTATGAATAATTTGATTTATTTAATCCCGGTATTGGGTATTATTGGTTTGGTATACACGTTTGTCAAATCTGCGTGGGTGTCTAAACAAGATGCAGGAAATGAACGCATGAAAGAAATAAGCACCTACATTGCTGAAGGCGCTATGGCCTTTTTAAAGGCGGAGTGGAAAATACTTACTTATTTCGTTATCATTGGAGCATTGCTTTTAGGAGTTATGGGTGTAAGCAATGTCAACAGTCATTGGAGCATTGCAGTTGCATTTATTATTGGTGCCTTTTTTAGCGCTTTAGCAGGATATATAGGCATGAACGTGGCAACAAAAGCTAATGTTCGCACGGCGCATGCTGCACGTACAAGTTTGGCCAAAGCACTTGAAGTTTCGTTTACAGGTGGTAGCGTGATGGGATTAGGTGTAGCTGGTTTGGCGGTGTTAGGTTTAGGAAGTTT
>CAXSEB010000109.1:6598-7311 GCA_964235805.1 uncultured Chitinophagaceae bacterium
ATTCTAAAAGCAATTTTTGCTCCTCATGCAGCTGTAGATAGTTTGGAGATGGAGCGTACAATAGAGATACTTACCGGCTTTAGTTTGGGCGCAGAAAGTATAGCTTTATTTGCAAGAGTTGGTGGTGGTATTTATACAAAAGCTGCTGACGTAGGTGCTGACCTTGTTGGCAAAGTTGAAGCTGGTATTCCTGAAGATGATCCTCGTAACCCCGCTACTATTGCGGATAACGTTGGTGACAATGTTGGTGATGTTGCAGGCATGGGCGCTGATCTTTTTGGAAGTTATGTTGCCACTGTTTTGGCTACGATGGTTTTAGGAAGAGAAGTTTCCGGTGCTGTGGTAAACGGTGCTAAGACTGTATTAAACGATGGGTTTGGCGGCTTATCACCCATCTTGTTACCTATGCTTATAGCCGGTTTGGGAATTCTTTTCTCTATAATTGGAACCTTCTTTGTAAAAATTTCAGAGAACTCACCGCTCAATACACACGCTGTGCAGAAGGCATTAAACATGGGCAACTGGGGTTCGATTGTGCTAACAGCAATAGCTTCTTTTTTTATAGTTAATCTGTTATTACCTGATGAAACTATGAGTTTACGTGGACACCTCTTTACCAAGAATGGTGTAATTGGTGCTATAATGGTTGGCCTTGCTGTTGGTACTTTAATGAGCCTTATAACAGAATATTATACAGCTATGGGTAAAAGACC
>CAXSEB010000110.1:0-3481 GCA_964235805.1 uncultured Chitinophagaceae bacterium
GCCGGGAGCAACTATTACGCAGCGCACAATGGAAGATGAAGATTACGAAAAAACGTGGAGCCGAATTACACCAATGGGCAGGCCGGCAACTGTTGATGATATTGCAAACGCTGCATTGTTTTTAGTCTCTCCTGCTTCACGGCATATAACCGGACAAAGCCTTGTAATTGATGGTGGCTGGACCTCTGTGAGCCCTTCTCCATATTAAGAATGCAATGCTGAAATAATAATCATGTCATTGATGCTAAACCTAAACTTCTTTGTAATTATTTAATGCTAAAGCCTGCCCTTTTACTAAGGCCGCATATGCATCAATTTGATTGAGTGTACCTTTAAAATTTAATTCTGATAACGCATTCATATATAGAGTTGACAATACTCCCGTTGACACAACAGTAATTGCGGCGTAGGTATGATTTTGCAGAGGTTTTAATTCTTCACCAATAAGCAATCCGCTCAGGTAGTGATAATTTTCTTTTTTATTCATTACACCAAATAGCCCATTAGTTCTCACATGAAAAATATTATTGAGAAGATTTGATGCCATCGCTTCCCGAACACCTTTTAAGAATTGTTCATTACCCAGCGTCTGATTTTGTTCTACAGAGGTCGCAAGAATACTTTGGTTACTTAGCAGGTTGAACAATTCCCCGGTCATATAAGTTTTAAAATCTGTTATCGTGCCTTCTTTAATCATAATATGCTTGCAGTGCGTTCCCGGCAGGATATACAATTGTTCTTCCTCAATATCTTCAATGTCACAACCCGCAAGTATAGTTTCTTCCCCACGCATTACATCGTTTGAAGAACGCAAGCCTGATATTAATATAATTTTATGCTGGAATAGTTCCGAAGGCGGTAAAACGTGTGTCTCAAATTTTACATTCTTTAATTTACAAGGTAAATATCTGTAAGGCAGCTCCAACATGCCAATAGAAGAAGAAGCCATGCCCGATAGCACCATCGGCAAGTCTCTTAACGATTTTCCACATTGTTGTTCAAGTAATGTAATTTCCTTTAAAAGAATATTACTGTAAAATGTGATCCGGTTGGTGTTAGGTTGTTCTTTCCACAAAGCATAAACAGCCGCAATACCTTGTTCAGATTGAGTTGCCGCCAACACTTTGTTCGTTACTGCTTCTACTAACCCTAATCTTAAAAAAGAGGTGCCCCAGTCACAACTTATAAATTGCTTCATCAAGAATGAAATTGATTATGTATTAATCGGATCGTTTAGTGGTAATCGCTGCTGTTAGCCTACTTGCTTTTGCGGTAAGTTGCTGCAAGTAACCATCGTTTACGATCGCTTTATTACTCACCAATGCACTGCCAATGCCAAAGGCTACAGCACCCGTTGCAGCAAAATCTTTTATGTTGTCTTCGTCAAGTCCGCCTGTTGGCATTAAACGAATGTGGTTAAGTGGTGCCAAAATATTTGATATATATGCGGCATTCAACGCAGGGAAAACCTTAACAATATCAGCCCCATTATTATTAGCGCTTAAAATTTCAGTGGGAGTAAAAGCTCCCGGAATACTTACTGCACCTGCATTCTTTGTTGCTTTAATTACCGACATATCTAATGCCGGTGATATTATGAATGAAGCGCCGGCGTTCAGTGCATTTGCTACATCTGTTGTATTTAAAACAGTTCCGGCACCTACCAGCAACTTTTGTTTAAACTCATCTGCGAGTTGTTCTATTACCTGTAGAGAATCTTTAGAATTTAATGTTACTTCAAGTATTCGAATACCGCCATCGTATAGGGCATTGGCTATGTTCAATGTATCTGATGGAGATATATTACGAAGAATGGCAACAATTTTATACTCAAGAATTTTAGATAAAGTTGTCAAAACAGAATTTTAATAAATGTAGAGTAACATCCGTTCCAAAATGCTTAAAGCATTTGTATGAGCCAAGGTCTGTAAAATACTTTGTATTTATTGATTCATTGTAACTATAAAAATTGTTGCAGGATAGCATTGATTAAGCACCTGTTCTGTTGTTTGCAACAAGAAAGAGTTAATTAGTTATATTAACTTTGGGCCTGGAATAAAGAAAATTTTTAAACTAAAATGATGATAAGAAAGGTACTTGCCGCATTTATATTTTTGGCAATGATCAACGCTTCTTGCGCTCCTGCAAGGCGCAGTATTGCAATTGAAGAAGGATGGGATCTTTTAGGGGAAGAAAAAGCCGATTTTGTAAAAGAAAAAGATGTGATAGAAGTGCATAGCACTTATAAATTTACCGCGATACGTTTCAAAGTAGAAAAACATGACGTGAGACTTAACGAGCTAAAAATATATTATCAAAATGGTGATAAGCTGGAACCTGCGCTCAATGACCTTTTACCGGCAGACCAATACAGCCGTGAAATTGAACTTACCGAAGAAGGAAAGTTTATAAGTAAGATCGAATTCAAATATCGAACACCTGGAAATTTGCTGAAAGGAAGAGCCAATGTGCTGGTTTTTGGAAAAAGATATACAGGATATTGATTCTCTTTGGAGCATTGCTCATCTTAAAAGAGTAATTATTACTGTTTTGTTTAACACTTTGTCGGGATAGGTTTTCTATAATCTATTTAAACCATTTTATTTACTAATAAAATAAATGGTTTTCTATGTCGTTATAGTTTCCCTAATCGTTTATACATGAAATCTTACTTTTTCCTTGTGGCATTTTCTGCCCTGTTATTCCCTGTTAAAAATTTTTCTCAAACTCCCGGAATTATCGTGAGGCCAGCGGGCAGCAGCGGTCCTGTGGTATTAGATACGAATTCCAACGGCTATACATCTGCAACAACCGCCGGCTTTGGTACTGATGATATTTTGAATAGTGAATTACTGTATAAAGTAGTACCACCTGTAATTGCAGAACCAACTGGCGACCTGTTGAGAGGCCCAAGCGGTAAGTTCAGCGATATAGTAAAAAAGGTTGATGGCAGCGGTTTCTATTTATATAATGACGGTACAAATCTTTTATGCCGCATAAGGATTGGCGGAATTGTAAGCGGATCAAAAGGATATAGTATTTTATTAGATACGGACGCTAAGTTTGGCAACAGCGGTGCCTCCGCGGATACCAACTACTTGCCTGCTACAAATGGAAATAATGGCAATCCTGGTTTTGAACGGGAAATAGTTCTGGAAACAAATTTCCGGATTGCCATTTATAATGTAGATGGTACAAGCAATCCTGTTTTGATGGCATCTTATCCGATTAGCAGTAATTCTCAAATATCAGTTGCTGCCACTTCAGATGGTGGTAATCCTGATTATTTTTATGATTTTTATGTTCCATTTTCTGCAATAGGCATATCAGCCTCAACACCACTTCGTGCAACAGCTACTACGGTTATGGCGCCGAAACCCGCCATCGGTGGGCCTAAGTCAGATATTTATGGAGTTTCAGGGAGTGATTATATGACTGATTGGGTAACGGCGATTTCCTCGCAGCCAGTGTTTACCCTGGA
>CAXSEB010000110.1:3491-7260 GCA_964235805.1 uncultured Chitinophagaceae bacterium
AGCAGCTCCATTTTTGAATGGCCCTATCTTACCAACTGCAACAACTGTTACAGGTACATGGACGAAATCAGCCAACTCAACTGTTACTTCGGCGATCGTCACGTTATACAAAGGTTCCCTATTAATTGGGACCGACACGGTAGCGTCTGGCGGTACATGGTCTATAACTGTCTCAGGTCTTAGCAGCAACGATATAATAACCGCAAAAGCGCAAGGAGCAGGAGAGTCTATGTGTCTTTCAAGTAATTCAGAAAAAGTTAATGCATGCAATTCATCCAACAGCCCTGCCACGCCGTTATTGAGCTGCTCAAGTGGAAGCAAAGGCTTAACCGGAACTAATTTAAGTACCGGCTGGACGGTTCATATAGATAATTTAACCAGGAATTCAACAAACAACAGTGTAACAAATTCAGGAAGCTTATTTGGTTCAAACACAGGCTCAAGCCCAAATATAACATGGCTATATTCTGGCGGATGTTCATCTGGCGCACCTTTAACGTCTGGTTCATATAAAGTTTATTATATAAATAACACCACAGGCTGTACTTCTCCGCCTGCTTATTTTTGTGCTGCCGGAAATGGTCAAAACGCTTTAGCTGGTTCAAATGCAATAACATTTACTTCACCATCAAATGGAGTATATACACCGGCAACTACATCAATTGCTGGCACAACTACTGCTGCTGCATCTTTATCTCTTTATGTTAACGGCCTGGTAACCGCTACAACTACAGCTTCGGGCAGCGGAACTTTTAGTTTTTCCAATCTTACTTTTTTAACGGGGCAACAAGTGTATATAACATCAGAAAAAAATACAGGTGTTGTTGGAACAAGCTATTGCGCAGCTAAAACCAGCGTAAGCACTGTAACATGTTATACCACTCCGCCATTAATTTCAGTTGGTAACAGTAATGCACTTACTACGGGGTCTGCAATCACAGGAACTTCTACAGAAGCAACAGGCACAACTATCAGAGTATATACTTCAGCAAATACCCTTGTTGCCACCACTACTGTTAAAAACGATGGCACATGGTCAACAGGCAACACAGGTACTACGCCTTCCACTTATACAGCATTAGCTTCTACCTCTTATTATGCAAATGCACAAAACGGCAGTTGTGGTGTAAGCACGAATTCTTTAACTTTTGCTACGACAGGCGCAACCAGTAGTGCAAGGTGTGGTTCGCTGCCTGCAACAGTTACCGAAAATGCAACTACAATATCAGGTACACTTAGCGGCACTTCTGTTGCTAATACTGTAGTTACTTTATATGCGGATGGCACTTCAATCGGAGCTGATACCACATCAACCTCAACATGGGGACCTATTGCTGTAAACACTACTGGAAATAATACTATTTATGCAGGCGCAGTTCTAATCATCGGTATAGCAGAGCCTTCAAAAAACGAGATTGTATGCGGCACCTCAGTTACCGTAAGCTGCACTCCTCCAACTGCTGCTATCATTAATCCATCTGCTACTACAATATCTGTGGGACAAGCAGTAACCTATACTCTTTCATCTTCTCAGACAGGTATTCTATATTCTTTAAAAGATAGTGCTGATGCTTTAAATATTGGATCTTCAAAGTTTGGGTCGGGCTCTTCTATAGCTCTTATTACTGACATCTTTAACACAGCCGGCACTTATGAAATAAATGTAAAGGCTACTTCTTTTTCCGGCGCTGATTGCAATACTCTCGCCCGGGCAACTGTAACAGTTTCTTCAGCGCTTCCTGTTAGCTTGTTAAATTTTGAGGGCAGGTATGATAAGGGCGTTGCAAAGTTGCAATGGAATACATCATCAGAACAAAATCTTGATTTTTTTGAAGTACAAAAGAGCGCCTCAGCAAATAATTTTAAAAAACAGGCAACCATAAAGGCAACCGGCAACAGCCAAATTAACCAGGTGTACACATACAACGATTCATCAATATCATCAGGCGTTGTTTACTACCGTTTAAAGATGACTGATAAGGATAACAGCACTGCCAGGTATAGTAAAGTAATATCCCTTCATGTTAATAAAGGAATAGTATTGAATTATATAAGCCCAAATCCTTTTGTTAATTCGATAAAGATTAATCTTGATATGGTTAAAGATGCCCTTTTACAGATTACATTAAATGATATGACAGGAAGGAAAATTAAAACAATGGTTTATGCAGCTAAAAGCGGCCTGAACGATATTACGTTAACCGGATTAAATTCTGTAATAAAAGGAACGTACTCTATTGAATTGAGTTGTGGCGGCGAAACTTTCAGCAGGCAGTTAATAATTAAACAATAATTTAATAAGTCAATTGAACTCAGTGCGTGGTATTGGGCCATTTAGTTCTATCTTATTGATAGTAATTGTAAGAATGGTTTGATCGCCTGCTTTGCTTATTGTTTTAAAAGGAATTTTTACATCATTTATCTCGCGATAATCGCTGTAATATGTATCTAACATCTTGTTTTCCATTTCCTCATTTTTTGCTATTGCTTGTTTTTTTATTAATGCAAAAGTAGTGGCATCAAAAAAATAAGTTTCCGTTTCTCCATTCTTCTTAGTGAATATAATTTTATAACAGGTAGTTCCGCCAACAGTGTCTTTGCCTTGTAGCGTTGCAGTATGTCCCTTTTTTATATAATTTATAAGAGGACTTTCTAATTCTACATCTGCTTCATTAGCCAATGCCAATGCAGGTTTGCCAGTAAGTAAGGTTCTTTTTGTTTGATTTTTGAAAGCATCAATTTTCCATCCTGTTTTGCCATTGAAAGCCTGTGCGTAGTACTTTCCATTGTACGGAACAATAAATTTATATAAGTTAGGCGCTTTGGAATATGTAGTGAAAGGAAACTCAATACCACCATAATTATATATGCCGGAAGTCTTGATAGTATTGATAGATTCCCATTTTTTTTCTCCCCCGATATATTGAATGTAATTTGAAATTACCTGGCCGGCGGTTTGAGCTTTAAGATTTAGCGCATAAAACGATACAAGCGAAAATAACAACAGCTTTTTAAGTGTCATATTGTTTTCATGTTTAGCTTAGAAGCAAACTTATTCAATGATTTTCTTAAGATTTTGATATTTATCTCAGTTCAATTATTATAGGCTGTAAACCGACAATTGAAAAAGTGGTTGCATATCTTAATCAAGTATTTATTTGCTCAAATGCATGCTGCGTTCTTTGTACAGATTTCTGAAATAAGGATCACGCAGATCTTTTATAAAACGGATTGCTTCACCGGTGCTTTTCATTTCTGGCCCTAATTCCTTATTAACGCCGGGAAACTTATTAAAAGAAAAAACGGGCTCTTTAATAGCAAAACCTTTCATCTTTTTTTCAAAGGTGAAATCTTTAAGTTTTGCTGCGTCAAGCATTATTTTGGTAGCAATATTCAGATAAGGTATTTCATAAGCTTTGGCAATAAAAGGCGTTGTACGTGATGCTCTTGGGTTGGCTTCTATTACAAAAACGTTTCCATTTTTGATGGCAAATTGAATATTTATAAGACCTTTTATGTTTAAAGCACGGGCAATTTTTTCAGCATAATGTTCCATTGTGGTAACCACTAAAGGCGTTAAATTAAACTGGGGCAAAACCGCATTACTATCGCCGCTATGTATGCCTGCAGGCTCAATATGTTCCATCACACCCATTACATGAAAGTCTTCACCATCAAAGATTGCATCAATTTCAGCTTCCTGGCAACGATCTAAAAAGTGATCAATTAAAATTTTATTTCCCGGGAGATGTTTGAGCAAACTCAAAAC
>CAXSEB010000111.1:0-7250 GCA_964235805.1 uncultured Chitinophagaceae bacterium
CTGTGTATGTATGAGATGGATTAGCTTGCGTAGAACCAGTTCCATCGCCAAACGCCCATTGGTAATTTACTGAAGCAGGTGCACTTGAAAGGTTTTTGAAACTTAGTGTTATCGGCGGCTTACAGTTGCTTTGCACATTGTTGCTGAACTTTGCAACAACACTATTGCTGGTATTTATATAGTTCGACCTGGAGTTAATACCGCTACAGCCATAATTATCTTTTACCAACAAGGTTACATCAAAAGTACCAGGTTCAGTATATGTGTGCACAGGCATTTGTTCCAGGCTTGTAGAACCATCGCCAAAGTCCCATTTCCATGTACTTATGAAGCCACCGTTAGCCGCTAAGCTTTGATCATCAAACTGAACCGGCAAAGGTAAACAACCTGTTGTTGGCTCTCCGGTAAAATCTACCGTAGGGTTAGGCTGAACAGTTATGTATTGATCTTTTACAATGGTATCTGACCCATTTGCATTCTTTACAATAAGTGTTACTTTATACTGGCCGGAATTAAAATAAAACACAGAAGGGTTTTGCTTAGTTGAAACAGTGCCATTACCCAAATCCCATTTCCAGCTTGTAGGGTTACCAGATGATAGATCAGTAAAGTTTACCGACAAAGGCGCACATCCTATTAAAGGCGTTGCAGAGAAATCAGCTGCTGGTTGAGCCAAAACATTAGCCCCATACAATAAAACAAGTGTAATTGAAAATCTTTTAAAATATCGGTTTTTACAGATGAGTATACTCATTTAAGTTTTAGAACTTACAGGATATAACGGATTATTGATTTCTTAATTATACAATATAGCGTTTAAAATAAATAAAAGAAGCAGCTTATAATTATGCATACATGAAATATAAAGATGCCAACAATAGTTGCAATACGAATTAAAGTACCAGTGCAACGTTGCCTTTAAAAGTAAGAGTTGTATTATTATCACAAACAACATCCATTATGTATACAAAAATATCTGGCAAAAGCTTTTTACCATTATAAGTCCCATCCCAGCCTGATGAAATATCATTCGCATTGATGCCCGATTTTTCGAAAACTACCTCCCCCCATCGGTTAAACACTTTTAAAACTTTTATCTGGAAAACACCACTTCCTCTCGGATAAAAAATATCATTTGCTCCATCACCGTTAGGTGAAAAGGTATTTGGTATAAAAACATTTGACTTGTTACAAAGAACGTTTACCGTCACCCGATCACGTGCTATACAACCGCCGGGGTTGCTAACTTCTACAGTGTATTCAAGAGATTCGGTAGGCTTAACAGTTATGCCGGGGTAACTATTTCTAAAGATACCCGAAGTAGGAGACCAGTTTATTTCGGTTACATCGCTTGATACAACCGGTTCCAGGTCGATCGCTTTACCTACATTGATAGTTTTATCTTCGCCTGCATCAACCGATGGCACAGGAAAAACTTTCACTGCTACATAGGCCGTATCTCTATAACAACCTATTTTATCTGAAGCAATTACCCTGTAATTAGTGGTTTGTAAGGGCGTAGCAACGGGGCTTGAAAGCGAAGGATCATTTAACCCGGTTGATGGCGACCAAATATATTTTTCGCCACCTGTAGCATAAAGTATTGTGGAACTTCCTGCACATAATGTATCACCCTTGCCTACCTGCAGCAAGGTCGGAAATTTGACAGATATCGAAATAGAATCGGAAGCAACACAGCCTTCCCCGCTAGTTCCTTTAACTACATATTTTATGGAACTATCTGGGGTTGCTACAGGATTAGCGCAGGTAGTACACGAAAGATTTGTTGCAGGCGTCCAGCTATAAGTTGCTGCACCTTTCACTGATAAATCAACAGACTTGCCGCTGCAAACATTTGAGCTGCCAATTATATTTACATCCGGGATAGGGAAAGTGTTTATTGTCTTATTTGCAATGGCTGAACAACCACTGGAGTTTGTAGCTGATAACTGAATGTTATAACTATTTGCTAAAGTATAAATCTGCTCCGGTGGATTCTGTAAGCTTGAGGTATTACCGTTACCAAAATTCCATAGCCATGCTATTGAAGAAGTGTCTGCCGCAAGAAGAAGATTACCTGAAAAATCTAACTTAGCCGGTATACAGGCTCCTGCATCTCCGGTTATTAAAATCTTTGGACTGTTGATTACCCTAATATTCCCGGCGGTACTTATAGTATCAGTACAGCCCGACTGTGTTGTAACCATGAGCCTTGTATTATATAATCCACTTTGCTGGTATTTATGTGCAGGATTTTGAAGAACAGATGTTGTTCCATCACCAAAGCTCCAGAAGTAAGACGATATAGCATCGTTGCTTGTGCTGTTATCATTAAACCTAACGGCTCCTGAATCACACAACACAAAAGGAGATGTGTCAAAATTAGCATGTATGCCGTAAGCTACAATTGTATCAATGCCGGTAACCGGTACCTGGCAACCTGCAGCATCTACTACAATAATTTTAGGTAGATACGTACCGGGATTTATATAGTCATGAGTTAATATTGAATCTGGTGTGCTGATGGTTACGCCATCATTAAAATCCCATATTATGAAAGCACTGTTTTTGGTTGAGGCTTTAAAACTTGTTGTTAAAGGGATACATCCTTTGATATTGCTATAATTGAAATTACCGCTTGGCCCTTTTACCATTACCTGCTTTGTTTTTTTATCAATGCACCCGCCGGCACTTGTTATTGTTAACACAGCATTGTAAATTCCTGGAACGGCATAAACATGAGACGGATCATTTACCGATGAAGTATTTCCATCACCAAAATCCCACGAAGTGGTTAATGCGTTAATAGAATTGTTAGTAAAATTAACTATCAGCGGAGGGCAATTGCTAATAGAATCGCTCATTGCAAAACCAGCCACTGGTATAGCAACCTTGATATAATTTTCTTTAAGAATATTATTTGTACATCCATATTTATCGGTTATGGAAAGAGTTACTGAATAAGTGCCTTCATTTGAGTATTGATGCACGGGATCTTTTTCAGAAGATGTGAAACCGTCACCAAAATTCCATGTATAAGTAAGATCGGAGCCCGTTGATGTATTGCTGAATATTACAGGTTTTAGGGGACATGTAATAGTATCGGCAGTGTTGAAATCTGCAAGAGGCTGTGAAATTATCAAAGCATCTGTATTTGCCAAACTATCCGCACATCCTTTTCTGTCAACTACTTTAAGCTTTACGGAATATATTCCGGCGGCTGAATAAGTATGTTGAAATGGCGGTGCTGATAACACTTGTTCGGTGCCATCGCCGTAACTCCAAATCCATTGCTGAATATTATTTATACCATCAGTTGTAGAACTATCAATAAAAGTTACTGCGTTATTAAGACAACTTCCGGGCATTGAAGAATTGAACAAAGCAACCGGTCCGTTTACCTGGATATATAAAGGTTTTATAAGCGTATCCTTGCAGCCTAACAAATCGGTAACTATTAATATAACAGAATATCTTCCTGAAATATTATAGGTGTGTGTCACAATACCAGTATCAGTATTTACCAAAGTGCCATCACCAAAACTCCATGAGTAAGATACAATGTTAGCAGCGTTGCTGTTTATAGCATTAAAATCTATAGAAGAACCTTTGCATATTACTGAATCCGAAACGGTAAAATTCGCTTTCTCATCTATCACGGATATTGTTTGCGGGCTTGTGAAAGTACAGCCGGTAGAAAAATTAGTAACCGTTAGCTTCACAAGGAAACTACCAGTTGACAAATAATTATGAACAGGATTGCTGACAACAGATGTGTCACCATCTCCAAATTCCCAAAACCATTTATCTGCGCCAATTGATCTGTCAGTAAATGCTCTTTGTAAAGGATAAGCGCAATCGTAAGGGATAAGATATTTTGCCACAGGTGGTTTTATATGTACATAATTATTAAAAATTATAGTATCTGTACATCCATTATTTATTACAATTTGGGTTACGGTAAAGTAACCTGTATCTGCATAAAGATGCACCGGATTTTGTTCAACCGACGTTGTACCATCGCCAAAGTCCCAATACCATTTATCCACTTTACCCGTAGAAAGATCAAAGAAATTTACAGCTGTATTTGCGCAGGTGTTAAGCGGGTTTGCATTAAATAAAGCATGTGGTTTTTCACCTATTGTAATACCATCCACAGCTATGGTAGTATCGGTACAACCGCCTGCTGTTGTAGTTATAAGGCTGATTGTATAACTACCCGGATTTAAAAAAGTATGTGAAGGAGTTGCTGAAGTTGAAGAAGATCCGTCGCCAAAATTCCATAGATAACTTACAACCGGATTAGTTGATACAATCTTACTCGTAAAATCAAAATTAAAAGGAGCGCAACCTAACGCTGGCAAGTTCTGCAGGCTAACTTCAGGCAATTCAATCTGTATAAAAGCCGGTTTTATCAAGGTATCAGTACATCCGGTTAGGTTAGAGGCGATTAATTTTACATCATAGATGCCAGGAAGATTGTACGTATGATCGGGATTAGGGTCAGCAGAAGAAATTCCATCACCAAAATCCCATGAATAGTTGGTTCCTTTAACTACATTTTGTGAGAAGTGCACAGCGAAGGGCACTTTGCAATCCTTTGTTTTATCAGAAGTGAAATTAAGCACCGGCTTTGCCAACACCACAACAGGCTTAGAAACAGAATCTATGCAGCCGTTAAAATTAGCTGTCATCTTTATAATATAATTACCAGACACTGAGTATTGTTTTACAGGAGATGAATCAGTTGAAGTAGAACCATCACCAAATTGCCATGAAACACTTGCAGGGGATGGCAAACTTGTATTTAAAATATTTAATGAAGTAGCCACGCATATTTTAGCTGGTACAGAAAAATCTGTAATAATCTTTCCAAGATTTACTGCATTCAAGCTAGTTATAGTATCTGTACACCCGGTAAAATTCTTGATGGTAAGCTTTACATTATAAGAGCCATCCTTTGTATAAAGATGAGAAGGTTCTGCAAGCGTGGAACTGCTGCCATCTCCAAAATCCCATTGATAGGAAACGATATTGCTGCCCGCCGAAGTGTTTATAAACTTTATTGTCGCAGGTGCTTTACATGAGTTTGACGAACTTACATTAAATGCAGCCTGCACACCCGTATTTATTTGTATGTATTGGGGCTTAGTGATTGACTGTGTGCAGCCAAAACTATTTGTTACCCGTAGTGACACATTAAAGTTGCCCGCCATGTTGTAAGTATGTTGTGCATTCTTACCCGATGCATTCAATCCGTCACCAAAATCCCATTCCCACTTGTTAAGCTCTCCACTGCCAGCAGTGCTTAAATCCGTGAAGGCAATTGATAAGGGAAAGCACCCTTTAGTAGCAGATGCTGAAAAGTTTATGGCAGGTTTACCATATACAGTGATGTATTGGTTTTTACTTATAGAATCTTTGCCAATAGAGTTACTTACGGTAAGTTTAACATTGTATTTACCTGGCGAGAAATAAGTTACTGAAGGATTGCGCAGGTAAGAGATTGTGCCATTTCCCAGGTCCCACTTCCAGCCGTTTGGACTGCCTGTAGAAATATCCGTAAAATTTACTACAATTGGGGCACAGCCCGAAGTAGAAGTAGCAGTAAAGTTAGCCTTTAGTTGTGCCTGGCAATTATATCCCTGGTTAATTAAAACAAACAAAATCAGCCATTTATAAAATACCAGGGTACGGGCCGCCATAGGATTGGAACGTTTTTAGAAACAGTAAGGGAAGTTTCTACTTCAGATACCATCTTCTATAACACCAAACAGGCAATAAAATTGCCTCCCAGGATTGTTTACCTTTAAAAAATTTGTTTTTTAAATAAGGTCAGACTGGCTACTTATCAAGGCACATATTTGTAATACCTATTGGCGTAACATGTGAAGAACGAGCGGTTCCGTTGAACCCCATGGAGCAAGCTTTAAAGGATTACTCTTACTTGTAAAACGCCATGCACGGGTTAAAAAAATGAATTGCGAAGGCATTTCCGGCAATGTTATAATCAGTTTGCTATAATCGTCGTTGGTACTCCAGCTGCCGGTTATAATTGTCCCATCTTTTTTGGCCTGCAGGTCGCCGTGATAATAATCAGTTTTTAATAGTACAAAGGTGTAGCCACTATAGTTTGCAGTCAGGTCTGCACCGTTATTAGTGGCAAGGGCAACAACAAAATTTTTGTTGATCACATTGTCTTCAAAAAGTTTTTCAATACGGGTGCCGGTGTTCATTTCCTTTTTTTTACAGGTAATGAATATCATGCAAATCAAACAGAGCAACGTCACCAGCCTTAACAGGGAAAACTTAGTCATAAAATTATTATTCTTTAAATATACTATAATATCGGATGAGTATATAAACGGGTTTGATTGTGTATTATTTTGAGCTATAGGGCTTTTGCTCATTAAGCAGTCGTAACAATAATGAGAAATAACTATTCAAACAAGTAGTGCTGTAAAGAAGTCCTTGTTACAATGCTCAATATATTATTGCTAACTTGAACTGCCTAACGTATGCGAATATCACATAAAAATTGGTTGCTGATTGTCTTCGTTTTCTTCATAAGCTACCTGCAGGCGCAGGAATTCGGAGGTGTGCCCCCTTCTATAAAGTGGCAGCAGATAAACACTAAAGCCTCAAGAGTAATTTTTCCGGCAGGGCTTGATTCACAAGCTTTACGGGTCGCAAATATTATCTCTTACCTGCAGAATACAACGCAGCAAACTATAGGTAATGCAAGTAAAAGAATTGATCTTGTATTACAAAACCAAACAACTGTTTCAAATGCCTATGTAGGATTAGGGCCTTTTAGAAGCGAATTCTTTTTAACTCCTTTGCAAAATAGTTTTCAGTTAGGAAGCCTGCCGTGGGCCGACCAATTGGCTATTCATGAGTTCAGGCATGTGCAGCAATACAATAATTTTAATGTTGGCATATCAAAGCTAATGCATGTATTGTTTGGAGAAGAAGGCCAGGCGCTTGCTAATAATGCTGCTATACCAGATTGGTTTTTTGAAGGTGACGCCGTTTATAACGAAACAAATGTAAGCCTGCAGGGCCGGGGAAGATTGCCTTACTTCTATAATGCTTATCGCTCTTTATGGCAGGCGAATAAAAAATATAGCTGGCTTAAATTACGAAATGGATCTTACAAAGATTTTGTGCCCGATCATTATGCACTCGGTTATTTACTTGTAGCTTATGGAAGAGAAAAATATGGCGATAAATTTTGGAAAAATGTTACT
>CAXSEB010000112.1:0-7213 GCA_964235805.1 uncultured Chitinophagaceae bacterium
ATTCACCCTGTAGATATAGTGATTCAAAAAGTTTTAAATAACGGCTACACGCACCATATTGAACGGTTGATGGTGATGGGAAACTTTATGTTGCTTTGTGAATTTGATCCTGACGATGTATATAAATGGTTTATGGAAATGTACATAGATGCCTACGATTGGGTGATGGTTCCGAACACTTACGGGATGACGCAATTTGCAGATGGCGGGCTGATGATGACAAAGCCATATATTAGCGGGAGTAATTATCTTATGAAGATGGGTAACTGGCAAAAAGGCCCATGGCAGCAAGTTTGGGACGGATTATTCTGGCGGTTCATGCATGTTCACAGGAACTTCTTTACTAAAAATCCAAGACTTTCAATGTTGTTGAAATCGTTTGATAAAATGCCCCAGGCAAAGCGGGAAGAACATATTAACAACGGAAATAAATTTTTAAATACATTGGATGAGGGAACTATAGATACCTTGCAATATTAATGGTAACTATTCTGTAATAGTGAATTGGGAGAAGACAAAGCTATGAACAGTACTTCGGGTGCAAATAAAATATTTCTTTCAATTGGAATGATAGCTGGATGGTTTGCTGTAATCGTTCAATTCTGTTTGATTATTATAAACAAAACAACTTCAGTTGCTGAAGCCATAACCCGGTTCCTTAGTTTTTTCACTATACTTACAAACATATTAGTTGCCTGTTGTTTTACCTTTCTTTTGTTGAAGCCTCAATTTAGCCGGAAAAATCTTATTGCCAGCCCGGCAACGTTAACTGCTGTAACAGTGTACATAGCAGTGGTTGGAATTATTTATAATACTATTCTTCGTTTTCTATGGAAGCCGCAAGGGTTGCAGCGTGTTGCAGATGAATTGCTCCATTCGTTTATTCCTTTGTGGTTTATTGTGTACTGGTTGATATTTGTGCCCAAGCAGACATTGCAATGGAAAAGCATCCCGCTGTGGCTGATGTATCCTGCTGCTTACTGTATTTATGTTTTGATACGAGGCAAATTATCCGGCTTTTATCCATACCCTTTCATTGATGTTAATTCTCTTGGTTATAACAAAGTACTTATAAATGTTGGGGGCATGCTGATAGTGTTTTTAGTGGTATCATTGATGTTAATTGCAGTTGGCAAGCTCTCTAACAGGAATATTGCCAATAAAAAATTGTAAAGACTTATTTTATCATATTAGTTCCTGCATTTGTTTTCCATTAGTTATGCCTCCTGTTCCCCAGGTGTTGTTGAAGTAAACATAAGCATCTTTAATTCCTTTAGCCGCTGTTATATCTTTTGCGATCTTCTTCACAAACTCTAATTCATACTCCGATTTATAAAGTATAGGTACACCATGAAAACGATAGTAAAGCAATGGAAGATTCCGGATTACCTTATCACTCAACTCCGGGTGACTAATGCCGCAAAAACTGATGTTATGCTTTGTTAGTTGTGTATAAGCCTTTTTGTTCCACCAGCCTTCATCACGAAACTCTAAAACGTTATCAAATGAAGGATCTAAAACCTCAATAATTCTCTGCAACATTGCTTCGCTGTATGGCACACGGGAAGGCAATTGAAAAAGCACACAGCCAAGCTTTGCCTGTAAGCCTTCATATATTGATGCATAAAAATCCCCAAGCATCCTTTCGCTTTCTTTAAATAATTTATAATGCGTAATTGCTTTTGGCGCCTTTACTGAAAACTTAAAATTTTCAGGGCTTCTGTCGTGCCATTTCAATAATGCCTCAGGCCGCGGAAAACGATAAAAAGTCGTGTTTAATTCAATGGTGTTAAAGTGCTGGCAGTAATGTTCAAACCATTTTGTTTGCGGGATGTTTAAAGGATAAAACACTCCTTTCCATTCTTTGTAATGAAAACCCGAACATCCAATCCACCAGTTATGCATACATAAAGTTTTCTTACAAATGCAGACGATTAAAATTATTATCTTTTATAGTGATGACTAACATTTAAATTTGTTCATCTTATACAAAAACTATTACTTCATTTGATTTTCAATTACACTTTACACAATTATAAAAAATGAAAATATTAACGATTGATATAGGCGGTTCACATATTAAAAGTACCATCTTAGATGAAGCCGGTACAATGATACAGGATTATGCAAGATTGCCAACACCTGATCCCTCCACGCCCGATAATGTTTTAAAAACGATTAAAGAACTTGTAAAGAATTTTCCGGAGTTTGATAACATATCGGTTGGTTTTCCGGGCTATGTAAAAAAGGGAGTTGTAAAAACTGCTCCAAATCTTGCGGCATCAAAGTGGAAAGATTTTGATCTTGCCAACGAGTTATCTACCTTACTTTCCAAGCCTTGCAAGGTGGTTAATGATGCGGACCTGCAAGGGTTAGGCGTTGTAAGTGGCAATGGCCTGGAAATGGTAGTAACACTGGGAACCGGCTTTGGTACTGCGTTGCTGCAGGATGGAAATTTATTGCCACATCTTGAGCTTTCTCATCTTCCCATTTCAAAAGATAAGGATTATGATGATTACATCGGTGAAAAGGCATATGAAAACAAAGGTGAAGAACAATGGAACGAAAGGGTTGAGAGAGTTATCGGGATTCTAAAAACAGTGTTTAATTATGATCATTTATATATTGGCGGCGGCAATGCTAAAAATATAAACCTTAAGTTAGATGATAACATTACGATCGTAACTAACCGTGATGGAATTAAAGGTGGAGCTAAGTTGTGGAAACAAAACAGTTCGTCATAATCCCCGATGTATATTTAATTTATTAATTACTAATGCCGGACTTTTCTCCTAAGATTGTTTTTTGCGATATTGGCGGTGTGCTGCTGACCAATGCCTGGGGGCACGAAAGCAGGCAGAAAGCTGCAAAGCAGTTCGATATTGCCTACGAAGAGATGGATGTGTTGCATGACTTTATCTTTAATGTTTATGAGATAGGAAGTATTACGCTTGATGAATATCTGGATACGGTTGTATTTAATCATCCAAGAGTTTTTTCAAAGGAAGAATTTAAAGATTTCATGTATGCCGAATCTGTTGAGTTGCCTTATACGCTTGAATGGCTTATTGAATGGAAACATAATAATGAGGAGATAAAAATTATTGCTATAAACAATGAAGGCAAAGAGCTTAATGATTATCGGATAAAAAAATTCAGGCTGCATAGATTTTTTGATGCTTTTATTTCCTCAAACGAAGTTGGTATGAGAAAGCCGGATCCCGGTATATTCAAGCTGGCACTTGGTGTTGCCCAGGCCTCGGCAGACGAATGTTATTATTTTGACGATAGGCTAATGCTGGTTGAAGCAGCGAAAAAGCTTGGTATCAGGGCATTTCATCATAAAAGTTTTGAATCTACCAAACAAATTTTGGAGAACATAAACACCGGTTCCAAAGGTTATCATCCTGTTCAAAGTATACACTAAAACTTACAGGTTTAGCTTTGAGGCTTCCTCTGTTTTTACGGAATTAGCTACAAGTTTATTGATATAAACAATTTCTTCAGCAGACAAATGGCGCCATTTGCCTTCGGGTATTCCCTGCAAAGTAATATTCATAATTCTTATACGCACCAGTTTTTGTACATGGTAATTCAATGCTTCACACATTCTTCTTATTTGCCTGTTTAAACCCTGCGTTAATATAATACGGAAAACGAATTTGCTTTCTTTTTTTACAAAACATTTTTGTGTTACCGTATCTAAAATTTTAACTCCATTGGCCATGCGTTTTATAAAGTCAGGTGTTACATCTTTGTCAACTGTTACTATGTATTCTTTTTGATGATTGTTGCCGGCACGTAAAATTTTATTTACAATATCTCCGTCGTTAGTTAAAAAGATTAAGCCTTGTGATGGCTTGTCAAGCCTGCCAATGGGAAATATCCGTTCCGGGTAATTGATGTAGTCTATAATATTGAATTTATCTTTTTTGTCTGTTGTAGAAGAAACACCTTTAGGTTTATTAAATGCTATATAAATAGTTTTTTTTGCTGAAGGGAGGGGCTTTCCATCTATTTTAATATCATCCTGAAAGGTAACCCTGTTACCGCTTACAGGTATTTGGTTATTTACCAGAACCCTTCCATCTTTTATTAATTTGTCTGCTTCACGACGGGAGCAAAAGCCCGTTTGACTTATGAATTTATTTAAGCTGGTATCATTTTTTTCTTCTTTCACTGCCGATTTCTAAATTTAAAATTCAGGTTGTATAAGATGGAAAATTAAATTTTTCAGCATCGAAACAAATCTTACTTTGCTATAAATTCAACCACCAAAACGATTTTTATGCGAATAAGATTAAGGTATTTTACTATATTTATTATAGCAAATATTTTTTCAATTGCTTGTATTTCGCAAACCACTACAATAAGCGGGCATGTTAAAAGCAGCTCTTCCAATGAATCTGTTACTGCGGTATCAATAACAGTTAAAGGCTCAGGAAGCGGAACATTTACTGATGATAAAGGCAACTTTAAATTAACTACAAACAAGCCACTTCCGCTTACGTTACTTATCTCTTCGGTTGGTTACGCATTGCAGCAGGTTGAGGTTAATAATACATCCGATTTAGTACAGGTAAGTCTAACACCATCCAACTCACTTGGGCAGGAGGTGGTAATATCTGCAACCCGTGTTCCTGAAAGGATATTAGAGTCACCGGTATCTATTGAAAGAGTTAGTGCTGCAAACATCCGCAACGCACCTTCTGCAAATTTTTATGACATTGTAACAACCTTAAAGGGCGTAGATGTAACCACCTCTTCATTAACATTTAAAACTCCCACTACGCGTGGGTTTGGAGCCAGTGGAAATGTAAGGTTTAATCAATTGGTTGATGGTATGGATAACCAGGCGCCAGGTCTTAACTTTTCTGTTGGAGCCATAATTGGTTTAAATGAGCTTGATATTGACAACATAGAATTACTTGCCGGCGCCTCTTCTGCTTTGTACGGCCCTGGCGGAATGAACGGCACATTATTAATGACCAGTAAAAATCCTTTTAAATACCAGGGATTATCTTTTATGATCAAAGAAGGAATAATGCATGTTGATGAAAGTGAAAGACCTTTATCGCCTTATCATAACTGGAGCCTCAGGTGGGCTAAGAAACTTTCTGAAAAGTTTGCATTTAAGATAACGTCTGAGCTTATACAGGCGAAAGACTGGATTGGCACAGACTACCGCGATTATAACCGGTCGGCTGGCGTTTTAAAGGCAGGCACAAGAGCCTCTGATCCAAATTATGACGGTGTAAACGTATTTGGCGATGAAACCAGCGCAGATCTTCGGCAGGTCTTGAATGGTATTTCATCTGCCGCTCCGTTTTTATCTCCATTTATAAGCACATTAACATCAAAGCCAATCAACGTTTCACGTACCGGATATACAGAGCAGCAAATAATAGATCCTAACACTTTAAACTTTAAACTAGGTGGCTCACTTCATTATAAAATAAGCCCTAATACTGAAGCAATTTTAGCAGGATATTGGGGCACTGGCAATACGGTTTATACAGGCGCTTCCAGGTACTCTATAAAAGATTTTAAGATGGGGCAATATAAATTAGAATTGAATAATAAGAGCTGGATGTTCCGTGCTTATACAACACAAGAAAATGCAGGACAAACCTATAATCTATCAGCAACTACTCAAAATTTCAACGAAGCCTGGAAGCCAAGCGGCGGAAGTACCGGCTGGTATGCACAATATGGCCAGGCTTATCTTTCCGGCAGGCTTGCAGGCATGTCTGATGCTGATGCACACACTGCTGCCAGGGCTGTTGCTGATGTTGGCAGACCTACAGTAGGAACACCTCAATTCAACGACCTTTACAACGCTATTCGTAAATTACCAGTACCCGCCGGAGGTGCCTTGTTAGATAAATCAGATTTGTATAGTGTAGAAGGCAGCTACAATTTAACATCGTGTACTCATGATGTTGCTGATGTGTTAGTTGGTGCTGATTACCGGAAATATTCCCTTAATTCGCAGGGAACACTGTTTGCAGATTACAGCGGCCCGATCGGCATTAATGAATATGGAGTGTTTATACAAGCGGCTCGTCAGCTCACAAATAATTTAAGACTAACCGGCTCGGCGAGGTATGATAAAAATGAGAATTTTAAGGGCCGCTTTACCCCACGCATAACGGCTGTATATAAGGTTGCAGAAAATAACAACATCCGGCTGTCATATCAAACCGCTTACCGTTTTCCTTCAACCCAAATGCAATGGATAAACCTTGATCTTGTTTCATACAAATTAATTGGTGGTAATAAGTTTTTTGAAAATTTTTATCATTTTGATACAAACCCTGCTTATGACAGGGATTCATTGACGAAGGGAAATTTAAAGCAGGAAGGGTTTAAGCAACTTAAGCCGGAATCAATCTCTTCATTTGAAGCAGGATACAGAGGATTGGTATTAAACGCTAAGTTGCTGGTTGATATCTATTGCTATTATGGCCAATACACTGATTTTTTGGGTCGCAGAATTGTAGTTCAATCTAAAACATCAGCGCCAATATCAATAGCAGACACTTCCAACGGGCAAATATATTCAGTGCCTATAAATTCGTCGGCTAAAGTAAACACTTATGGTTTTGGAATTGGATTAGATTATTCTTTGCCACATAATTTTTCAATAAGCGTTAATGCAGCTTCGGATAATTTATCTAACGTGCCTGAACACTTTATCGCTTCATTTAATTCGCCAAAATATAAACTGAATGCATCCTTCGCAAATTCAGGTTTCGGTAAAGACAAACATTACGGATTTAATGTGGTTTATCGCTGGCAAGATGCTTTTTATTTTGAAGGAGACTTAGCGAATGGTAAGATACCATCAGTGCAAACGCTAGATGCACAGGTCAACTACAAATTACCTAAGATAAAATCTATTATAAAGTTAGGTGCAACAAATCTGCTAAATCAATATTACTATAACGGAATTGGGAATTCATTTGTAGGAGGTTTGTATTATGTAAGCTTTGGGTTTAATGTATATTAAGCAAAAAGAATATCAAATTTCTAAATAATTAAGTCATGATCTCAATAGAGCATAAGTTTAAAAAATGGGGATTTTTGTTAGGCTCCGCGATTATTATTTTATCAGCCTGCAATAAAAAGGTTGAGCAATTTGCTGAACCTGCACCATTACCTGCTTCAACCGGGCTTGCATTAGGAGAAACAATTGCAGCAAACACTGATA
>CAXSEB010000113.1:0-6876 GCA_964235805.1 uncultured Chitinophagaceae bacterium
CCGATAAGTTCAATGATCTGGTCTGTAACCTCCGGTATCATTGCGCCGTCCATATCAATCTTATTAATAACCGGTATAATTTCAAGATCGTTATCAATAGCGAGGTATAAATTTGAAATTGTTTGTGCCTGTATTCCCTGCGATGCATCAACTAAAAGAAGTGCACCTTCACATGCAGCTAAAGCCCGGCTTACCTCATAACTAAAATCGACGTGGCCTGGAGTATCGATCAAATTCAGCACATATTCCAAGCCCTTCCACCTGTAATTTATCTGTATTGCATGGCTTTTTATAGTGATGCCTTTTTCTCTTTCAAGATCCATATCATCCAGCACCTGTGCCTGCATATCCCGGTCGCTAATGGTGTGTGTAAACTCCAGCAAACGGTCTGCCAGCGTACTTTTACCATGATCAATGTGAGCAATGATGCAAAAATTCCTGATGTTCTTCATTCAACTGAAATATTAAACCTGGCAAAGGTAATGCAATGGCAACCATATAATCATGTGCAGATGCCAATCAATCTATAAAAATCTAGCTATTTGAACATATATACTTTCAGTTCTAATGCCTATACAATAACGCATAAATCTTATTAAGTATTTTAGCTTGAAGAAATCTTACCTAAACTAAATATTAATCATTCGATGAATTCAAGATTTTATCTTATAAGATTATTTCATGAAAGCAAGTTGTTATTTGTTATTGTCTCCTCATTTATTATAATGAATGTTGTTGCTAATTTCATCTTAAAGGCTGAGTACACACCATTGTTTAAATGGGATCTTTATTCTTTTGAAATACCACAACAAAATATTTATTCTTTTTTAGAAGTAAGATATAATAAAGATCGCGTTCTTACATTTCCACATACATTCAATGAGCCTGAAAAGCTATTTTTTACAAACACGCTGGATCTTTTTATTTATATGAAAAGAAACCATAACACCGATCCTTTAAAAACTTACATAGATAACTACAATAAGAACCATCCGGTTTTGAAGGAAATGATGCAAGACGTAAAACTGTATAACGATACAACAGAACTTAACAAATTTCCCGCCTGGTACAAACGATACCTTGAGCAGCACATTCATGCACCTGTGTACAGCATTGATGTGTACGAAGTAAAGGCTGCGTACCGGCGTAACGGTGAAATAACAAAGGTATCCTCAACACTTATATACAAGCTGCTATGATAAACGTTGAGGAAAGGCACAGGAGCATAAACGGCCGTTTGGTATTTTCATTTATTGGTGCTTGTTTATTGTTCAGGTTTTTGCAGCATGCAACAACTTTACATTTGTTACAACCTCCTTTATTTCTGTTTAGCCTCGATTTTACTTATTGGCTCTTCGTCTTTCTTAAATTACCCGATTATATTATTTACAAACAGGCCGGCCCTGTGTTATTTGATGTTTGTCTTTTTGTGTTTTGTATACTGAGTGCAGTATTTTCAAACAGACGTTTATTTGCTGTAATATTCAGCCTGTTATTTTTCATCTATGTAATCACTTATAACACTTTTATAGTTCATCATGCTCATCCTCTTTCCATTATGATGTTGATTACAATTCCTTTCTGGTTTAAAAAGAACTTATGGAAGCTTATGTGGCAAGGCATGCGATATTATATTTGTTATATTTATGCGATGTCATTTTTGTGGAAGGTGTGGCTCAGCAAATCTTTTTTTAATTGGAACCAGGGAATTGCTTCTGTTAAATTAAACTTAGCAGAATATTTATATCATAATCCTACAGGTGTTACAGCTTCCACTTTAAAATTTTTTATAGCACATCCCATATTGCTAAATGCAGGCAACACTTTTATATTTTTGTTAGAAGGCTTTATGGTGACAGGCTTCTTCACAAAAAAGTACGACAAAATTTTAATGGTATTACCAGTGATCATTCACTTATGCACTTACCTTTTTGCTGATGTTTATTTTATAGAAATGTTAGTTTTGATCTTTGCCTTTCTTACAAAACAACAAACCGAAAGCATAGGAAGAAGGTTTCCCCTGATATTAAAAGCGGTTAATTATGGCTAAACATTTATTCCGGAAAGTATTTAAGCTAAGGGATGATGTTGGCCTGAACTTCTACATTGCGCATGTTTTTTATAAATATATTCTTGGGCAAAACAGGAGAGTAAAATGGGCTGTACATTATACAAGCACAGTGCATCATCCGGAGAAAATTGTAAGAGGTAAGAATGTATTCCCCGGTGACTCCCCCGGAAATTATATTGAAGCATCTAATGGCATATCTATTGGAGACTTTACTAATATTGGCCCTAACGTAGGCATTATTTCCGCTAATCATGACCTGGTTAATAATCTGCAGCATGTAAAAGCTCCGTCTATCTTAATTGGAAAATTTTGCTGGATAGGCATGAACGCAGTTATATTACCATCAGTAGAGCTTGGCGATTTTACTGTAGTTGGAGCAGGTGCTGTGGTTACTAAAAGTTTTATTGAAGGATATTGCGTAATTGCCGGCAACCCTGCAGCTATAATAAAAAAATTAGATAAAAATATTTGTGAGCAATACAGGTCAGCCAAACCATAAAGTGATTCCAATACAAAAGGCTTTATTTCTTTTTGTTGGGAAAGCGATTCCCATTATCGTTCTCTTTTTTATCTCAATTTTATATTCCAGAAAACTTAGTTACGAAGATTATGGCAAGTTTCAATCCCTGTGGATGTACACTAACCTGTTGAACGTAATTATAA
Source organism: uncultured Chitinophagaceae bacterium (assembly GCA_964235805.1). Taxonomy (GTDB): domain Bacteria; phylum Bacteroidota; class Bacteroidia; order Chitinophagales; family Chitinophagaceae; genus Ginsengibacter. The sequence continues at coordinate 2,735 of CAXSEB010000113.1, forward strand.
GTTTTGGATTTACCTCTTTGCTGCTCTCTTCAAATTTAAGCACTCTCGCTGCATTTGTGAAAAGGCATTTAAAAAAAATCATACCTGCTTATGCTGGGCTATTGATTTTAACGGTGCTTGTCTTTTTACTTTATGTAAACAATATTAACCTTGCTACAAAAGGCTTGCTGATTGCTTTTGTAATGATACAAAGTATAAGTTTGGTTTGGGAAACACTGCTTATAAAATTGCACAAGGAACAAATTGTACTCTTAATCAATTTCATTTATTCACTTTTCTTTTTTGCATGGCATTACTTTATTTTAATGAATGAGTTTAGTCTTAACAATCTTATCAGGGGAATAATTATAATCAGTATTATCAAGTTTATCGCAATGCTCCTGTTAAATAAAAAGCGTGATATTAAAAGCGAACCGGTAAATGACAAACTTTATTTTAAACACTGGACTTACCTCGGGTTGAATGATATAACAGGTGTTTTATCAAGGTGGATCGATAAATTACTGTTGGTCTATCTGCTTACTCCTGCTGACTTTGCGGTGTTTTTTAACGGCTCATTTGAAATTCCACTGTTTGCGCTTATGATAAGTGTTGTTGGCAGTGTTATGCTTATAGAAATGTCTAGAAGCGCTTCATCCGGCGAAAAAGTGATACAATTATTTATTGAAAGCTTCCGCTTATTATCAATAATAGTATTTCCTCTTTTTTTATTTTTATTTTTTTTTAGAACGGAATTGTTTGCCGTTATTTTTAAGCATAAGTATGATGCATCAATTCAAATTTTCTTAATAAGCATTTTTATTATCCTGGTAAGAATAAATAATTACGGCAGCATACTTCAATATTATCAAAAAGGAAATAAGATTATGGCAGGATCTCTATTGGATATTTGCATGGCGATAATATTAATGATTTGCCTTTATCCATTACTGGGCACAAGAGGTGTAGCATTGGCTATTGTTATAGCTACGTATTGCCAGGTGTGGTATTATTTGTTGCAATCAGCAAAAGTGCTAAACACAAACGTTTTATCTTTTGTACCACTGAAAAGCCTTGTGATAACATTTGTAATAATGCTTACTTTATATGCTTGTCTATACTACGTTTTGTTTAGTTCAACTGATACTATAAGATTGTTGGCCGGTGTGTTCGCAACAATTCTTGTAATTGCTTTTAATCTTTATTTATACTTTTCAAAAAAACGTTCAATCAATTATGGCCTTATTACGAAAGCTTAACATCAATGCAAATGCCGAGATGAATACAGGGTTTGGCGTAAACTCATCTGACTACGGCGGCAGGTTTGTAAATAAAGATGGTGAACCAAATATCGAAAAAACAGGTATTGGCTTTTTTGAAAAGATGAGCCTTTATCATACTCTATTAAAATTGCCGGCGTGGAAGTTCTTTTCAATCATCTTCATTTCTTTTATAGCAATGAACCTGCTTTTTGCGGTTGTCTACTACTTAATTGGAATTGATCATTTAAATGGAATTGCTTTTAACGCTCCTTCGGATAAATTCCTGGAAGCATTCTTTTTCAGCTGCCAAACATTTACTACTGTAGGTTATGGAAGAATAAATCCGGTTGGCTTTTTAACCAGTGCTATAGCATCGTTTGAAGCTTTGACAGGGCTATTAAGCTTTGCTTTGGTTACAGGTTTATTATATGGAAGATTTGCAAGGCCGAAAGCATATCTAAAGTTCAGCCAACATGCATTGCTTTCACCATACCGTGGCATAACTGCAGTAATGTTTAGAGTTGCTCCATTTAAAAATGCAACATTGGTTGATGCAGAAGTAAAAGTGTCGTTAGGCATTACACTGGAAGAAGATGGAAAGAAAGTAAATAAATTTTACCCGCTGCCACTTGAAATCAGCAATGTAAACGCTTTAACGCTTAGCTGGACAATAGTGCATCCAATAATTGAGAGCAGCCCGTTGTACGGTTTTGCCGAACAGGACTTCAGCAGCAGGCATGGAGAAATATTAGTTTATATAAAAGCGTTTGATAACATGTTTTCAAATACAGTAATTGCAAGAACTTCTTATACCTTCTCAGAACTTGTGATTGGAGCCAAATTCGTTCCTATGTTTACTCCATCAGAGCATGAAAGCAAAACTATTTTACAGTTGGATAAATTAAACTCATATACGCCTGCAGATATTAGCAATGCGCCTCCTGTAAAAGACTAGCCTTATTTTAAGCTTTTAATAATTGCTGAAAATTCAGCTGGCACCAAAGAAGAACCACCAACTAACCCGCCATCAACATTTGGTTTGTTAAATATTTCTTTTGCATTAGATGCTTTTACACTGCCGCCATACAAAATGGAAATATTTTCTGCAACTTCGTTTGTAAATTGATTGCGAATAACATTGCGGATGTATAAATGTATTTCTTCTGCTTCGGAAGATGTTGCTGTTTTCCCTGTACCTATTGCCCATATTGGTTCGTAAGCAATTACAAGATTATTTAACTGGCTTGCATTTAAGTGAAAAAGACTGTCTCTTAATTGCTGCTCGACATATTCATTTTGAGTTTGCGCTTCCCTTACAGAAAGCGGTTCGCCGCAACAAAAAACCGGCTTCAGTCCTGCATCTAAGCATACGTTAAGCTTTTCTGCCACCATTTGATTATTCTCATTAAAATATTCTCTTCTTTCACTATGACCAATAACTACATAATCCACGCCTACTGATTTAAGCATTTCAACACTAACCTCGCCTGTATATGCACCTGACTTTTGGAAATGGCAATTTTGTGCAGCAATAAAATAATTCCGTTTGCCATTTACCTGTTTTTTAATTGCCTGCAGGTATGGAAATGGAACTGCAAAAATTACGGCCTGTTCATCTTTTAAATCCTGCTGATCTTTCAACAAACTTTCTACCAGGTCTTCCGCTTGTTCAAGTGATAAATTCATTTTCCAGTTGGCGGCGGCAATTTGTTTACGCATGTTTTATTTTTTGTGAAAAGTAAATATCAGTTAATAATTTTATTTCGTTTTCAGTAATGGTGTTGTTCTTTAACCTCTTCCAATTGTCGATATCCGTCAAAGCTTTTTCTAATTTATATTCTTCCATTCCCCAGGTGAAATCAGCAATATATTTTGGAGGAAAGCCATCGTAAAAAATATTACAGCAAATTCCGGCAACTGTGCCGGTGTTGAACGATGTATTTATAGCACACCGGCTGTAGTCGCCCATTAATAAGCCGCACTTTTTCCCTACAGGTAGATATTTGTTTTCCGCGTTACTCCACACCTTCACAACGCCTGCGGTATTTTTAAGATTTGAATTTGACGTACCTGCGCCAAGGTTGCACCACTCTCCAATTACAGAATCGCCAAGATAGCCATCATGAGCTTTGTTGCTATAGCCAAGTAAGACACTGTTTTTTATTTCGCCTCCAACTGTGCAATAAGGCCCCAATGTTGTTGCTCCATATACTTTTGCCCCCATCTTTAAAGTGCTGCCTTCACACATAGCAAACGGTCCTCTGATTAAGCAGCCCTCCATAACTAAAGCATTCTTTCCGATATACACCGGCCCTCCGCTTGCGTTTATTACACAATGTTCAAGTACAGCGCCTTCTTCTAAAAAAATATTTGCAGCACAAACTGTTTTGTTGTTAGAAGACAACTCCTGTGAAATTCTGTTGGCAGTTAATAGCTCATAATCTTCTCTCAGTGCCTTATCGTTATATTGAAAGATATGCCAGGGATATTCAAGTGATATGGAGCCGGCATTTTTATTACCAGCCAATGTTTCACTTGATGATTGTTTTGAAGGAACTTGATTTGCAGGGCAGGTAATTGTGTTCGCTGAAAGTACTTTGGCGCCAATTTCTGAAGAAGTAAATACTTTTTCATTCAGAATCATTTCCCACTTTTCTCTTATAGTCAAAATGCCAATGCGAACATCAGCTACTGATCTTGTAAGTGTAAACGGGTACAAGTTTTCCTTACCAGTAATATCATCCAGAACAACCTTCATGTAATAAAGCTACGTTTCCGAAAAGAAAAAGCCGTAAAATAAAAATCCCCCGTAAACGGAGGATCTTATAATAATGATTCTGTTTTTACTTATCTCTTTTTTCGTAGCGCCTTTTAAATTTATCAATACGGCCGGCGGTATCA
>CAXSEB010000113.1:6886-7198 GCA_964235805.1 uncultured Chitinophagaceae bacterium
TTGAGATCTCTAATTTAATTACGGGATATTCATTACCATCATCAAACTTTACGGTTTCTTTAGAGGCGGCTGTGGAACGGCTTAAGAAAGTAGTTCCGTTACTCATATCTTTAAAAACAACGAAACGATAATTTCCGGGATGCAAATTCTTTTTCATTTTATTTGATTTATGCATGGATTTTGCCATGCTTTTTTTGAAGGTGCAAAAATAAGGGTTTTGAACGTATCTTCAACCGGTTAGTTCTTCATGTTAATGTACTGAAGTGCAAGCCCTAAATCCCATTTTTTTGATTCCTGAATAACAGCCTGCAG
>CAXSEB010000114.1:0-7188 GCA_964235805.1 uncultured Chitinophagaceae bacterium
GGTATGACACGTGAAGAACTCATTGGTATCAATGCCGGAATTGTGAAAAATGTTACTCAAAACATCTTACAACATTCGCCTGACGCTATTATTGTTGTGATAAGCAATCCTATGGATACCATGACGTACCTGGCTCTAACTTCAAGCGGCTTACCAAAAAACAGGATCCTAGGAATGGGCGGTACATTAGATAGCAGCCGCTTCAAATATTACATGTCAGTCGCTTTGGGCTGTTCAGCAAATGATTTGCAGGGCGTAGTTATCGGAGGGCATGGTGATACTACAATGATACCATTAACAAGATTAGCCACTTACAACAGCACACCTGTATCTGATTTGATTGATGCTGAAAGCCTGAAGAAAATAGCTGCGGATACTATGGTTGGTGGAGCAACACTTACAAAACTTTTAGGAACCTCAGCTTGGTATGCACCTGGCGCAGCCGGCGCAGCATTGGTAGAAAGTATTGTTAGAGATGAAAAAAAGTTAATGCCTTGCTGTGTGAGCCTTGATGGCGAATATGGTCAAAAGGACATCTGCCTTGGTGTACCTGTGGTAATCGGCAAAAACGGCTGGGAAAAAATTATTGATTTCAAGTTGAATGAAGAAGAGCAGGCATCGTTTAATAAAAGTGCAGATGCTGTAAGAACAATGAACAATGTTTTAGCAACACTTGCTGTTTAGCTTTAATTAAGATGCAGCTGCGATCCCAACATTTAGTGCAGTCTGTACGGCTTTTTGTAAAACGTTCATAGCGGCATTTGCAGCATTTTGAGCAGTAACTTTATTTATGATAGCAATTGCGTGAAGTTCCGAGGTGAGGATGGCCTTTTCATCTGCCAGCCTTTGTTGAAAAAAATCTTCGCTGATTGCGTTTTGCAATCTGAAACTGGTAAGTAAATCAAGCCTTTCCTTACGGCTTTGTAAGAAATTATTTAACCTGTTCTTTACTACCTTCCAGTCATCCATTACTTCTACTCTAACGGCATCAGCCATTTGAAAAAGAACTTCATCTATATCAAATTTCATTGGTTATAATTGAAACGTTTTTATACATGTAACCTATTTTGCTGCACTTAGTGCTTTTTCCTCCACTAATAATGGAAGCCAAAAAGCCTTAAGATCTTCATTATACAAAGTAAATTCAGAATTTGAAAGTTTATTCCTTGTTTTGTGATCCTGCTTATACTTGACAAAATTGTCTCGCAAAATTTTTACTGAAGCAATTATATCTTTTGCCCTGTCTCTTGCCTGGTTCTTAAATAAAATAGAATTTATTTCAGTTTCTACATCAAGATATTTCTCACTATACAACGGATAATCTTTTTTATCAGCAGGAGCATCAATCATTTGAAGATAAAGCCTGTCTGTCATTTTAGCTCCGTCTATTATCTGCGTTTCCAGTTCAGCGTTGTATTGCGGCACAAGGCGCACCTGGCAACCATCTATAATTATCAGTATAATGGATAAAGCTGCTATATATTTTAATTGATTAGGTAGTTTCCTAATCATTTGTTCTATTAACATAAATCGTCGTTTCATTAATTATTGCACCAAAACATTATTATACAAATCTTCAATTCAGAAATTCAATTGAATTCCTGGCTTCTAAAATAAAACTATTAGCTGTAAATCATTAAGCGTAACACTACTTTTTGTCGTTACCATTTAGTTTGCCATTTTTGTATAACATGTCTAAAAAAATTATCATCACTATTGACGGATGGTCGTCGTGTGGTAAAAGTACATTAGCCAAACAACTGGCAAAAAAATTAGATTATTTATACATCGATAGCGGTGCAATGTACAGGGCAATCACTTTATATTTCTTGCGCAATCATAATAACTGGACACACCAGCAAGAAGTAAAAAATGCTTTAGAAAACATAAGGCTGGAATTTATTGTAAGTGATAAAACAAAGCAATCTGAAATATTTTTGAATGGTGAAAATGTGGAATACCTGATAAGAGATCTAATTATTGCTGAAAAAGTAAGTGATATTGCTGCTATTAAAGAAGTGAGAGCTTTTGCAGTAACCCAGCAACATAAAATGGGCGAACAAAAAGGTATTGTTATGGATGGAAGAGATATAGGCACTACTGTTTTTCCTCATGCTGAAATGAAATTTTTTATGAAAGCTGATAGCGCCGTAAGAGTTGAAAGGCGGTTTAAAGAATTGTTTGCCAAGAATCCCAATATCACTTTGGCAGAGGTAAAACATAATATCGAGATGCGTGATTATCTTGACTCTCACAGGGAAGTAAGTCCGCTTAGGAAAGCTGAAGATGCTGTTGAACTGGACAATACTTACATATCAGAAAAAGAACAATTAGATTTTGCGCTAAACCTTATTAATCAAAAGATATAAAGCACATGCTTTTCTGTTACGCAAACTCTGCAATTAACTCCGTCGTATTTTTTGTTGCAGAAAAAAACGTTGAAAGTTTTGTTATAACAGCTTCTACTAAAGCATCCGGACAACTTGCGCCGCTGGTTATTAAAATTTTAACCGGCTTTTTTCGGGGCAAAAAATCAAGCGTTTCAAGTTCCTGCTTTGTATGAAAATTGTAATGCAAAATATTGTTGGCAGATAAAATCTTATCTGCAGAATTAATAAAATAGGTTGGCAACTTTTCTTCGCATAATTCTACCAGGTGAGATGTGTTAGAACTATTGTATCCGCCAACCACAATTGCAAGATCAGCTTCAATTTGTAACATTCCGTAAACAGCACTTTGATTATCAAGGGTAGCATAACAAAGTGTATCTCTTGTATCAGCAAACCTGTCCTCAATAGTTTGTTCGGTAAGTTTATATTTATCAGCCATTACTTCTTTTAGATATTCAGCAATAGCCTGGGTTTCGCTGGCTAACATAGTGGTTTGATTAACTACACCAATTCTTTGCAGGTCATTATTAACATTAAACCCTAACGAATATTGTCCTTTAAATTCGTTATAAAACGTATCGGCATTTTTTTCGCCAGTAATGTATTTCGCCAACTCAATAGTTTGCTCCATATCTTTTACAATAACCGTTGGTGTATTTACAGCACTGTGGCTAAATGTTGCCCTTGTTTCTTCATGATCTGGCTTGCCATGAACTATTATTGAATATTCATTGTTAGCAATAGCTGCTGCACGGTTCCAAACCTTTTCTACAAACGGACAAGTAGTGTTATATTTTTCAGTTTGTATGCCTATTTTATGAAGTTTTGTTTCTATTTCTGTAGTGGTTCCAAAGGCTGGTATAATTACAATATCGTTCGCATTTAAATCATCAAACGAAATCAAAGAATTACCTTTTGTATCCATTAAAAATCGAACCCCTTTTCGCAGTAAATCTTCATTAACCTGGGGATTATGGATCATTTCACTAAGTAAAAAAATTCTTTTACCCGGATTTTCTTCAATGGTTTTAAAAGAAATATCTATGGCATTTTCAACTCCATAGCAAAATCCAAAGTGCCTTGCAAGATAAATTTGAAGCTCTCCAAAATCAAGATGCGTAGGCGTAAAATCCTTTTTAAGCTTGTCACCTGATTTACGTTTATTTTTGATGGTGGTTATAAGCTGGCTTTTGTAAGATATGGGTACATTAAACTGCTTCATAGACTTATAGATTGCAAAGTTACAAAGAGCCAATTAAGTAACAACACTGTTTAGTAGTAAACCGGCCAATTGCAATACTTTATCTTTATATGAAATAGTTTGAATAATGACTGAACATTTTCGGCACCCGCATTGGAGTTTTAACAGCAATATTTACGAAGTTAACGTAAGGCAGTATAGTGCTGAGGGAACTTTTGCAGCGTTTGCAAAACATTTGCCCCGGCTTCGGGATATGGGAGTGGAAATTCTTTGGTTCATGCCTATAACCCCAATTAGTGTAAAAGATAGAAAAGGCACCTTAGGAAGTTATTATGCTGTACAGAATTATACAGAAATTAACGCCGAGTTTGGTTCGGTAAAAGATTTTTGTGAGTTGGTAAAGAATGCCCACGACTTAGGCTTTAAAGTTATAATTGATTGGGTCGCAAATCATACCGGTAATGATAATATATGGATAGATCAGCATCCGGATTTTTTTTGCTATGATGATCAAACCAAGCAAATTGTTCATCCAAACGGTTGGGAAGATGTAGCAAAACTAAACTTTGATAACGATAATATGCAGGATGCCATGATTGAAGCAATGAAATTCTGGATTACTACTGCTGATATTGATGGCTACAGGTGCGATATGGCTCACCTGGTAACACTTAATTTTTGGAAAAAAGCAAAAGCTGAGTTAAACAAGGTTAAGCAGGATTTGTTTTGGCTTGCTGAATGTGAAGAACAGGATTATCACCAGGTTTTTGACGCAACATATACCTGGAAGTGGATGCATGCAACTGAAGAATTTGTAAAAAATAATCAACCGCTGGAAAGACTTTATCAAGTCTTGATGCACTATGATTTTTATTTTCCGAAAGATGCATTCAGAACATACTTCACCAGTAACCATGATGAAAATAGCTGGAATGGTACAGAGTATGAAAAGTATGGAAATGCTGCAAAGCTATTTGCGATATTCAGTTGCACATGGAAGGGGTTGCCGATGATTTATAGCGGCCAGGAATTACCTAATCAAAAACGATTAACGTTTTTTGATAAAGACGAAATTAACTGGGATGATGATTACCGATTACATGAGTTTTATAAAACGCTGCTGAATTTGCGTAAATCAAACAAAGCTTTAAGTGCCGGAAGTAATAATACCATCACGAATAAAATACCAACAAACCATGATGATGTGATCTTCGCCTTCTTAAGAACTAATCAAAAAGACGCCGTATTAGTTATCCTGAACTTTTCAAATGAGGCATTACACATTAACCTAAAAAATACCAGCGGCATTTATAAAAATGTTTTCACTGGTGAATATTTCAACTCTGCAAAAAGCCTTTCGATACAAGTCGATGGTTTGGGTTACTATGTTTTTGCAAAAACAGAATAGTTCTATATTGAGGCAATTATCAAAATTTTAACCCACACCTATTGTCATCTTCAATATTAATACCTCACTTTTGACCTGAATAAACTAATTTTGCGCTTCTTTTTATGCGACTATACAGCTTTTTACTTTTTGCAGCATTAACCTCGTTTTCCTGTACAAGTGATTTTGCCAAGGTGCTTAAGAGCAACGATTATGAGTATAAGCTAAAAAAAGCTGATGAGTATTACACCAAAAAACAATATAAAAATGCAGAGCAACTTTATGTAGAATTGTTCCCGGTTTTTAAAGGCACAGAAAAGTTTGAAGAACTTTATTACAAGTATGCTTTTTGTTCTTATTACCAGAAGAATTACGCCGATGCGGAAAATTTGTTCAAGGGTTTTCTAGACGTTTTTCCTAATAGCCCAAAGGCCGAAGAAGTATCTTACTTACATGCGTATACTTTTTATTTGCAATCTCCCAAGATAGAATTGGAACAGGTTAATACGCTAAAAGCAATTGGGATGATGCAAACTTTTATCAGTAACCATCCGTCTTCTTCACGCATTAAAGAAGCAACAGCAATTATTGATGCCAGCCGGGCCAAGCTTGAAACAAAAGAGTATAGAAATGCGCAGTTATATTATAACCTGCAACATTACAGGGCTGCTGCAATAGCGTTTGCTGATCTGTTAAATAATTATCCAGAATCTGCCAAAGGCGATCAATACAAACTAATGATCGTAAAATCTTATTACCAGTTTGCGAAACTAAGTATTGCAGAAAAGCAGCTGGAAAGATATGAGAAGGTTATAGAAGAATTCAATGACTTTACTGATCGTTATCCTGAAAGTAAAATATTAAAAGAAGCCGATCTCTATAAAAATTTAAGTTTAAATCATATAAAACAATTACAAGATGAGCAAGCTAAGGAGACAACAAAGCGCTAATACCAGCAATGTTGTTGAAACTAAAAATCTTTCAGATATTAAAGCCAAAACCGGCAATTTATATGAGTCAATTGCTGTAATTGCAAAAAGAGCAAACCAAATAAATATTTCTTTAAAGGAAGAGCTGCACAATAAACTGGAAGAATTTGCCAGCCATACCGATAGCCTTGAGGAGATTCATGAAAATAAAGAGCAAATTGAAATATCAAAAGCTTATGAAAGAATGCCTAATCCTTCTTTATTAGCAACTACAGAATTTATGGATGATAAAGTGTATTACCGCAAAAATGAAGATGACTTATTTAGTTAATTTACATTTGCTGGTTTACGGTTTGTAGACTAAGTTTTATCTTAATATTAAGTTTATAAAATATAATTTAGCGACGATTAATTATCGTCGCTTTGCTTTTATATGCTTTCAGGAAAAAAAATATTGTTGGCGGTTACAGGCAGTATTGCTGCTTATAAAGCGATTATATTAGTACGCTTATTAATTAAAGCCGGAGCTGAAGTGAAAGTAATTCTTACAACTTCAGCAAAAGATTTTGTTTCTCCCCTAACATTTTCAACCCTCTCAAAAAATAAAGTACTTACTGATCTTTTTAATGAAGATTCATGGTCAAATCACGTGATGCTTGGCCGTTGGGCTGATGTTATGATAATTGCCCCGGCAAGTTGTAACACTATATCAAAAATGGCTGCGGCACAGTGTGATAATTTACTTTTAGCAGTTTACCTTTCTGCAACTTGCCCTGTAATTGTAGCACCTGCAATGGATGAAGATATGTGGAACCATGCTGCTACTAAGTTAAACCTTGCTACGATTTCTTCTTTTGGAAATTTTGTATTGCCTGTTACTAACGGAGAGCTGGCAAGTGGATTAACAGGTGATGGCCGCATGGCCGAACCTGAATTTATAATGCAATATTTACAGAATTTCTTTTCAAACAAAGATCAGCTAAAAGATATAACCGCTTTGGTTACCGCCGGGCCAACTTATGAAGCAATAGATCCGGTGCGTTTTATCAGTAACCATTCTTCCGGTAAAATGGGAATTGAGATAGCAGAGGAACTTGCTGAAAGAGGTGCCTTCGTTACGTTGGTTCTTGGCCCGTCAGATTTACCGGTTTCTAAAAATGTAAATGTTTTAAAGGTTACAACAGCAGAAGAAATGTACGACGCTTGTAAAGATCATTTTTTCAATACAGAAATAATCATTATGGCTGCTGCTGTTGCAGATTATACGCCCGTTACGGTAGC
>CAXSEB010000115.1:0-7114 GCA_964235805.1 uncultured Chitinophagaceae bacterium
GATACGAAAAAAGAATAACCCGGTTATTTAATAACCGGGCATATTCTTTTACACTTACTAGTGAACCGTTTTAAGTTAGACGAAAATTAAGATATATTCTCCTCATTCTTTTTCTTTCGATAGTCTCTAATCTTCTTCACACCGTAAGAAACACCAGCTACAGCGAGTATCGAAAGCCCGCCATCAATAGGTACGGTTGCATCGGGATCCCCGCCTGGATCCGGCTGAGCATGAACAATAGACGGCAAAAAACAAATTGCTAGTAATATGATAAGTTGAAAAACACCCGTATATCTTTTCATAATTATTAATTTAAAATGATTTTAATTACTTCCGTTGTATTATCAGGTTTTCTCATCTCAAACATATAAACACCCTTATTAACCTTACCGGCTGCAATTGTTTCTACACTTGTGCCTCCTGCATGGTTAATCTGATTCCTTAAGATGGTTTGTCCTAAATTGTTTACAAGTTTTACATTATATAAACCCTTTGGCATATCTCTCATTTGCAGTCTTATCAATCCATTTTGTACAGGATTAGGATTAATCACTATCATTGGTTTACCTGGAGCAACTGCCAAACTGTTAAACACTATGCTAAATCTATCTTTGGAAGCTGTTGAAGCATCAGCTGTGATAGAAAAATTGATCTTTGTAGTTCCTTGCAAATCCACCGGCGTAACGCTGTTGAGATAATTATCCTTCAGATAAGCAGAACTTGTTAACGCTAACTTTGAAGATTGTATTTCAAACTGATAATTACCGGGGGCAACATCTGATAATTTCAATGCGATAATATCATCCTGCTTCGGCATCGGCCTCATTTCTACAGCCAATACTTCATTGTTACTTAAGATTCCAAGATTCAGATTAAAGCCCATCATTTTTTTTGCATCATTATAATCAATGGCTGCAGCATAGCTATTATCAAATATCTCCCTTACCCCATCTGCTAGCGAAACAGTATTGTCTGCATTCACTACGTTCAGATTGATAACCATTTCCGAAGGATTAGCGCTTACTGTACGCAGCATGCTTGATGGCGGAATGCTTGCAGTTTTTATTGCTTCTGTGAAGCTAACCACCCTATTTCCGGGAACCAAAAATCCTGTTCCTGATTCAATAAACCGCCAGTTGCTATTTGTACTTCCTGGAGTTGCAGTATAAGTGAAAGATGGCCCTGAACCTGATATTGTAATAGTTCTGTATTGACCCACACCATTAGGTCCTGCCAGTGAAGGATCCCAAACATAGAATGTATTAATTGAAGAATTAGCAGCAATAGCTTTTATTGCATCAAAATTTATGGCTGAAGGATAAGGATTAGGTATTAAACTAAAATTTGTTCCTGCAATTCCTTTTGTTACTGCCCCCTGATTAGGCATGCCAAAAGTCCGTAAGGTTGTAGCGCTGCTCGGAGCTCCCGTAGTTGTCCGATCAATAGAACGATCCCCTCTTACAAAAAGAAAGTAACCTGGATTGCTTGTAAGATTGCTAGTTGTGTTAGGCGTGTGTACAGCATCGGAACTAAAATTATCTGATGCATAACTTCTTATAGAAGATGCAGGTCTTTGGGCATCAAAGTTGGCGGCATTTGGATCACCCCCAAACGTTGTTATTTGAGTGCCGAAACCTGGTATTGGCCCCATCAGTTGCTCCATCCAGGTATCTCTAAAAGTAAATATCGAAGAACTATATGGAATACCTAATAATCTCCAAGCTCTCCTATTGGAAATAAATCTTTCGGTTACAATATTTCCAAAAATGGTACCTGTAGAGCTACCTATAGATCCTGAACCATCTATTGTTGACCTTATCAATAAACCGGCTAAATCACTTACAAATATATCTGCTCCCGGTCCGTCATTAACAGTTAACACAATACTAGGATTAACTATAACCATACCTCCTGTATTTATTACGGTTTGATCAAGAGTAAGATTTGCATTTATTGTAACTGTATGTTGATCTCTTACGGTTATGGTATTCGAATTAAAATCAGGGCTATATACAGCAGCTGTAAAGTTTATATTATCAGAAGAACTTTCCCATGTTGCCGGATCCTGCCAAATACCGCTTTGTTTGCTGCGGAAGTAAAGAGAATTTGCTACTGTTGAACCTGTCGGTCCCACATATTGAGCACCAAGAAAGCCTCTCCATGGTGTTTGCACAAATGGAAAGGAAGTTCTAAGAGTTGTGTCATTTTTTGTAGGCCCTGCAGTAAAACCCAATGTACGACCAAGTAGCGGAGTAACAGGGCTTTGTCCTGATCCTACAGTATAGTCATCATACCATAATCCTATTGCTGATAGCACAACCCCACCTACAGCTTGTAATTCAATGGTAGTAACATCATCTTCCAACCTTCTTCCATTTGGAAAACCATCCATATTTGGTATAAATTGTAACGCTGTACCGCTTGCAGTAAATCGGGAATCTGTTAACCCAAGAACTGCAGCCTTTACTAAACCAAGTGAACTAAAATCAGGTGAATTTCGCGGAGTAACCGGTACTGCCATATTCAACCTTAACATGTCACCAACAGTTGGTAAAAAGTTATTAATAAAGGGTTTGCCCGCATCAAGAGGTTTACCATCTCTCTTACCTGTTGCTAATTGGTAAGGGCGTAAGTTAGGAACACCTGTTAAGAAAATAGGTAATAAATCTGCAGCACGCGGGCTCACGTTATCAGGAAGTAAAATATCTCTATAAGGGGAAGTACTTCCAAATGCCGTTCCTTCAGCATCAGGAGTTCCTTTTACAGGAAATAAACCAGGTTGCCCGTTTCTAAAATCGAAAACTCCTAATGATTTTGTTTGTATACGCAAATCAGCAAGTCCCGGTACTGCTCCGCCAAAGGCTGTAGGAGCTGGTCTATCATCCATATATAGTGCTAACTCAGGATTTTTGAAAAATGGTGCAAATTGACCTTCATCAGGAGTGTTTGTTGCAACAGAGTTCCATTTATCCTTTTGTCCTAACGGAATTATAACTTCGTTTGTAAGCGGCATACCTAAACGGGAAACCTGTACAAAATTAGTTGAAAACTGGGCGTTGCCACTTCCTGTAGGATCAAATGTTGTAATTGCAGGACGGCTTGCACTTGCCCAAACTCCAATAATAAAACTTGAATCTAAAATATTAACTGCCTGTGCAACTGTTTTTCCCTCGGGATGAAGTGTAGAAATGGGAACTTCCAATACAAGCGAATGACAATTAAAATTAGCTAAACCATCTCTTCCCGGTTTTCTAAAACCACCCACATCAAAAGCACCGCCTAAGTCTACAAAAAACGGATCATCTATAGGTCCTGCAAATACTCTCTCACCTGTTGTTGCTGTAGTAATTGCATTTTGCATTAAAGTTTCATAACGCTGACCTAAACCTACTGTTCCATTTTCGATAGCTCTGGGCCCAATATTAGGAGCTGGCACAACACCGTTTGTAACTATAGCAACGAAGGCTCCACCATTTACACTGCGTTGTAATGTATAAAACGTCTTCCAGTTTTCTTTACCCAATCTTATTCTGAAGAAAGTAGTTGAATCTTCAAGTACTTGTCTAAAAGTAAAACGGTATGTTATATCATCACCGGTTGTTGTCGTTTTATTTTTTACGTGAATTTCATACCTGATGTTTTCGCCAAAGGTGTACCAGTTTGGTCCTCCTGCAGGATGCTCGAATGGTATATAATTAGCAATTAAAATAATTTTGTTAGCATCCGTCGGGCTTTTAAATGCATAAACATCTGTGTTATCTGCCAAAGGATCGTTTGAAATCAATGGCGCTTCTCTGTGCGATGAAGCCAGTGTAATAGTTTGACTTAAGAAAAAACAAACCAAAGTGGCTGAAAGCAAGTTTAAAAATCTTTTCATATAATTTTCTTTTATTTGATTTTTTCGAACCTTGGGGTTAAAGTAAAATCGAAACCTCTCCATGGTGTTTGAACATAAGGGAAAGATGCTCTAAGGGTTGTATCATTTTTAGTAGGACCCGCATTAAAATTCAATGTACGGCCAAGTTGGGGAGTAACAGGGCTTTGTCCTGATCCTACAGTATAGTCATCATACCATAATCCTATTGCTGATAGCACAACCCCACCTACAGCTTGTAATTCAATGGTAGTAACATCATCTTCCAACCTTCTTCCATTTGGAAAACCATCCATATTTGGTATAAATTGTAACGCTGTACCGCTTGCAGTAAATCGGGAATCTGTTAACCCAAGAACTGCAGCCTTTACTAAACCAAGTGAACTAAAATCAGGTGAATTTCGCGGAGTAACCGGTACTGCCATATTCAACCTTAACATGTCACCAACAGTTGGTAAAAAGTTATTAATAAAGGGTTTGCCCGCATCAAGAGGTTTACCATCTCTCTTACCTGTTGCTAATTGGTAAGGGCGTAAGTTAGGAACACCTGTTAAGAAAATAGGTAATAAATCTGCAGCACGCGGGCTCACGTTATCAGGAAGTAAAATATCTCTATAAGGGGAAGTACTTCCAAATGCCGTTCCTTCAGCATCAGGAGTTCCTTTTACAGGAAATAAACCAGGTTTCCCGTTTCTAAAATCGAAGGCACCTAATGATTTTGATTGAATGCGAAGTGCATTTAAAGATGGTACTGCAGCAGCAAACTTAGATTCATCCATATAAAGAGCTAACTCCGGATTTTTAAAGAATGAAGCAAACTGAGCTTCGCCAGGGCTATTAGATGCAACGGTATTCCATTTGTCCTTCATTCCTATGGCAATGACTGCCTCGTTTGTTAAAGGCATTCCGAGACGTGATACCTGTACAAAGTTTCCAGTAAATCCTTCTGTTCCACCCGTTGTAAGGGTTCTGATTTGCTGACGGCTTGAGCTTGCCCATACACCGATAACAAAGTCGTCATCTAAAATACTTGTAGCCTGTGCAGTGGTTTTACCATCTTTCTGCAACATGCTTATTGGAATTTTTATTGCAATAGTGTGTACATTAAATTTTGCAAGTCCATCTTTAGGAGGATTTACAGTGTTGTTATTATTCGTGTTAAACTCGGGTCTAAAATTGCCGACATCAAAAGCACCGGCAAGATCAACAAAGAAAGGATCGTCGATCGGACCACAAAACACTTTTTCTCCTGTAGAAGCGTTTGCAATTGCCGAATCCATAAGAGCACTGTAGGGTCTGCCTAAACCGGTTCCTGCAGCATCAATAGAACGTGGACCAATATTGTAAGGTGGTACGTAACCGTTGGTTATAATAGTTGTGAAATTAGCGCCTCCATCAGTACTTTTTTGAAGCGTATATCTTTGTTGCAGATTTTCTTTTCCAAGACGGATATTAAAAAATGTTGTATTGTCCTCGTTCATTAAAGAAAAGGTAAACCTGTAAGTGATGTCATCACCTGTAGTTGTTGTTTTATTCTTAATATGTATTTCGTATCTTATGTTAGTTCCGAAATCATAGTAATTTGGTCCTCCATCAGGTAATTGAAAAGGAATCCAGTCTGCGATAATCGTAACAGTGCTTGGATCGTCAGGGCTTCTAAATGCATATACATCCGTATTATCTGCTAACGGATCATTTGAGATTAATGGTGCTTCACGATGCGATGATGCATTTGCAGCAAAATTAATGAGACCGAAAGCCAGCACAAGGCAAAACTTCCATCCCATAAAAAGTCTAATTCTTCTTATCATAAGGTTTATTTAAATTGATTAGAATATATAAGCGAGGGGAGCAGAGGAAATATAGTTACGTTGTTAAAATTGTATTGGTTTTATAATTTTAACTTTTTTTACAATAATAATCCATGATCCATATAGAAGGCGCTTAAAAAAAGTTGTTCTGCTTACCTCCGCCTGCATGTTGAGTTATCAGCAAGCCGGATACAATTCTGATCTTATTTTTTGCAGGATAGGTTTGGTATAACTCTGTGGATTAGGTTTCAAAAACACAGCCGCCAAAGTAGCCCGCATTTATCTATCGGAATCTTTTTAAAAAAACACAGCAAGTTTTGCTCTTATAAAAAAAGGGCTGCCTGGAGTAAAGTTTAATTCTGTGATCGCTGCAGGTTCGTTTTTAAGCCTGCTTTCTGTTGCAAATTGTGCTTCGTTCCATTCTGTATTTAAAATGTTTTCCATTGCTAAACCTACTTCATATTTTGGCTTTGAATAGTTGATTGATGCGTCTAATAAAAAGTAACCTTTTGCAACTATTGAATTGTCTTCATTTGCCGGTCTGTCTTTAATATACCTGTACGTTAATCCCCCGTTAAGTCCTTCTTTCCTTTTATAAAAAAAACCTCCGGTACTGGTAACTCTTGGTGCCAAAGGAATATAATCAGCACCTTTTGGTTCATCAAGAGCTTGCGGTTTTGTGAAGTTGATATTTGCGTTAGCAAAAAGATTTTTTGTAAATTGGTACCGTGCAATAATATCAATCCCTTTTCTTCTTGTTTTACCGCTTGGCTCAATATTCCCATCGTCACCAACGTAAACAAATTCCTGGTTTAAACGAAGATAATAAGCGGCGATATTTAGTAACAGGTTGCTGTTTGGTTTTAAAATAATTCCTAAATCCGCACCATAAGCAGCAGGTAGAATTTCCTCTCCCTTATTCGCTACTACTACTCTTGTATCATTTGAATGAAAACCTTTGCCAGCTTTTGCATATATCTGAACCTTTGAAGAAACTGTATATTGAATATTTATTTTCGGGCTTACAATTGTTTTGCCTTGTGCAGGAAGCTGTGCCGATTGTAATTTATCAAAGTAATCAAAATGAAGATAGTCTAACCTTACACCTGCATCAATTACCCACTTATTAAAAGTTGCCTGCTGTTGTATAAATCCATACCAATTTGTCTCTTTTATATTTCCCCGTTTTACATAACCAAGAAACTTTCTTTTAACTGTATGCGCTAAATAACTGTTTTGTGTTGCATCATAACGAACTCCAATTCCATAAGTAGAATTTAAAGACCAGCCATTGTAAATATTTTTCTTAATGAGTTTAGAACTGTATCCAAAAATGTTTCTTCTCTCTGCCTGGTTTATTTCATCACCATTTACAGGATCATTTAAATAAAAAGTGAAATCTGAATACAAACTAAAAATGTTTCTTGTA
>CAXSEB010000116.1:0-7077 GCA_964235805.1 uncultured Chitinophagaceae bacterium
ACGAAGCAAAGATAAATCCGCGTTTTTCAGCTGTTTATACGCTCAATAAAGTACATACTTTTCGTGCATCATGGCAAAATGGCTTTCGCTTCCCTTCATTGTTTGAAGCATTTTCATTTGTTAATAATGGAGGCGTAAGACGAGTAGGTGGTTTACCAATTGTAGAGCAGGGCCTGGGATATTATTCAAATGCAGCGCTTAGCTCATCTATAACTGCTTTCAGCAATAAAGTAAATGCGTTACGGAATGCAACGCCGGGCTTAAATATTATTGACGCTGAAATACAGGCGCAGGGCCTTTTAAAAGTTGGTAATGCAAAACCATTAAAGCCTGAACAAATAAATTCGTTTGAAGTTGGTTACAGGGCTTCACTATTTGATAACAAAGTGTTCATTGATGCTGAAGCCTATTTTAATACTTATAATTATTTTATTGGACAACTGGAAAGCGCCGTACCAAAAGCAGGAAGTGTGAGCAATTTTAATGATACCACTGTTTTAAAAAGCTTATATAATAACAGTAATGCAACCCGGTATCGTGTACAGGCAAACAGTCAATCACCGGTAAAAAATTATGGGTTTGCCACAGGTATAACATACAACATCTATAAAACTTATACCGCAAGTTTTAATACGAACTTTAATAAGCTTACGCAAACAAATGCTGCTGATCCGCTCATACCTGGTTTCAACACGCCGCAATGGGCAAGTAACTTTAGCTTCGGCAACAGGGCTGTTTCAAAACATTTGGGTTTTAATATTGTGTGGCATTGGCAGGATGGTTTTTATTGGCAGAACCTATTTGGAAATGGAAACATTCCTGCATACAGTACGGTTGATGCGCAGGTTACTCTCCGTCTTCCAAATATAAACAGTTCAATAAAAATTGGCGGAACTGATATACTTAATCACCGGTATTACCAATACATTGGCGGCCCCACTATCGGCGCTTTGTATTATGTTAGTTATACTGTAGATAACCTCTTAAAGTAATCTGGTGTGGCTTATGTTATAAGCATCAGCCACACACTTTTATAAGTAACTGCAATGAAGAAATTTGTATCGATAATTTTAGTATCCATTAATTTATTCAACTGCAAAGGCCAAAACGCTAAAACAACTGCTAACCTTAACCAGCTTTGGTTTGGATATTTTAATCAAACAAGATTTAATAATCAATGGGGCATGTGGGTTGATCTTCATTTGCGCACTAAGGATGATTTTGTAAATAACTTTACGCAATCAATAGCAAGAGTTGGCTTAACTTATTACTTAACTGATGTAACAAAATTTACAGTCGGGTATGCGTACGTAACTAACTATGCAGGCGATAACCATAAAAACATATCTCAGCCGGAGCATAGAATATGGCAGCAAGTTCAGTGGCATACGAGGTATGGCAAAACAAGGATGATGCAATGGATAAGGCTAGAAGAGAAATTTAAACATAAAATACTAAATGATAACGCATTAGCAAATGGCTATAATTTCAATTACAAATTGCGTTACAATCTGTGGTACGAAATTCCATTCACAAAGAAAGAGATTACTCCAGGCAATTTGTCATTTATAGTAAATGACGAAATCCATATAAATTTTGGGAAACAAATCATCAACAATTATTTTGATCAGAACCGCTTTTTTGTTGGCTTAAAGCTTCAAACAAACAAACACGATAATTTACAGTTTGGTTATATGAATTTATTTCAGCAACTGGCTGCAGGTAATAGTTATAAAAATATAAATGCGCTTCGTTTTTTTTATTTTCATAACCTTGATTTAAGAGAGAAATAATGGTAAAAAAACATGAACAATAACGATCACGATACTGTGGCGGAGAACACTGAACCTGTTGTTCAACCTGGAAATAACCTGTTCCCTGTTTTCATGAATCTGGAAAATTTGCGTTTGCTTATCATAGGTGGCGGTAACGTTGCTTTGGAAAAGCTGAAAGCGGTAATTCATAACTCACCTCTCACTAAAATTATATTAACATCTCTCATAATAAATGATGACATACGAAAAATTGCTGCTCAAAAATCTACACTTACTCTAATTCAAAAGCCATATTCCGTAAGTGACCTTGATAATACCGACATTGTGATTGCTGCTGTTAATGATTTGCAGTTAAGTATTAAGATAAGGAATGACACAAAGGAAAGAGGCATCCTTGTAAATGTTGCTGACAAACCCGAGTTGTGTGATTTTTATTTGAGTTCTATAGTAAAAAAAGGAAATTTAAAAATCGCTATCTCCACTAATGGAAAATCTCCAACTATTGCAAAGCGATTAAAGGAAGTTATCAATAACTTAATTCCTGATGAAGTTGATGACGTTCTTGAAAACATGCATTTAATACGCAATGGAATGAACGGTGATTTTACTGAAAAAGTAAAGCAGTTAAATGATCTTACTAAAACACTTGTTGCCAAACAAATTACTCTGCAGGATGCAGTAAAGCCAGAACAAAAAAAATGGCAAAAAATTGTAAAGTATTGTCTCCTGGCTTTTCTATTTATGATAATAGGCCATGCAGTGCTATGGTTTGTTCCTCTTAATACATTAGCAGAGGGCATTAAATCTATCCCTGACTATATTGATACAAAGTCGTTCTACATAATGCTGGCAACTGGCTTTATTGCACAAATGGTTGATGGTTCTTTGGGTATGGGTTACGGCACAATTTCCACAACATTTTTACTTGCGTATGGCGTTAACCCGGCAGTTGTAAGCAGTCGTGTGCATTCAGCAAGAGTATTTTCAAGCGGAGTTTCCGGTTACAGTCATCATCGCTTTGGTAACATCAATAAAAAGCTTTTTAAAGCGTTGGTTATTCCAGGCGTTATCGGTGCTGTAATCGGTGCTACGCTAGCATATTATGGCCAAAAATATTCAACGTGGGTGCGGATACCGCTTTCACTTTACACGCTATACCTTGGTTATTACATAATGCGAAAAGCGTTTAAAAAAAGGATAGCACAAGATAAAATCAAGGGTGCCGGCAGGCTTGCAGCTGTTGGGGGTTTTATGGATGCCTTTGCTGGTGGCGGATGGGGATCACTGGTAACAAGTACTTTAATATCCAAAAGGAAAAGTCCCAGGTATGTTATTGGATCTGTTTGCCTCGCAGAGTTTTTTGTAGTACTTGCCAGTTCAATTACTTTTTTCATTTTCCTCAAAAGTCTTCCATTTGCGGATGTTGCGGGGCTAATAATCGGAGGCCTTATAGCAGCGCCAATTGCGGCAAGGCTCGTAGGAAAATTGCCTTTAAAAACAATGTTTGTAGCAGTAGGCAGCGTTGTAATTATAACCAGTTTCCTTACGCTGTGGAAAGTACTTGCACAATTATTATAAAGAAGTCCTTACTTATAGTATTCTTTGCTTGAGATAGTTGATCTCTTTATAATTTTTTATATTATCGTTTAAAAAACAATGCGCCTGAGCAATACCTTTGCACAAATTTCAATTAATGACGACAATAAATGTTAACAGGATTAACGGTGAATTTGGTTTTGAAGCTAAAGACTCACAAGGTCATTCCGTGAGGCTGGATACAAGTGAAGAAACAGGAGGAGCCAATTTTGGTGTCCGTCCAATGCAAATGGTTTTGATGGCACTTGGCGGCTGCAGTGGAATTGATATAGTTTCTATATTAAAAAAACAACGAATTACTGATTACAAGTTTTCTATGGTAATTGAAGGTGAACGGGAGAAGGCAAAGGAACCGTCTTTATGGGAAACTGTAAATATTATTTTTCAATTTACCGGCAATGTTGATGCAGATAAAGCCAGCAGAGCCTGTGCATTGTCCATTGATAAATATTGCTCTGTTGCAGAAACGCTACGGCGCTCAGGCACTAAACTTAGCTGGCATTTAAAAGTAAACGACAACTGATTTCCTACTTAATTTTTTGAAGAACGTTAAAACATTTCCATGGAGAAACACCTCATTACAAAAGCTATAAGAACGCAAAACGAACGAACGAATGAAATGGAGCATTCTACTCCCCTGTTTTTAACAAGCAGCTTTTGTTTTGATAACGACGAAGAGATGAGAGCTGCCTTTGCTGATGAAACTGATGATAATATATACAGCCGCTTCAGCAATCCCAACGTGAACGAATTTATAACAAAGGTAGCCGGGCTCGAAGGCGCTGAAGCAGGCGTTGCTACTGCAACCGGAATGAGTGCAGTATTTGGAAGTTTTATGGCTTTGTTAAAAAACGGTGATCATCTTTTGTCTTGCAATGCAGTTTTTGGAAGCACTCATAACATCATAAAAAAATACCTTCCTGGTTATGGAATTGAATGCAGTTATGTAAGTACTGATAGAATCGAAGACTGGGAAGCGGCTATTAGGCCAAATACAAAAATGATCTACCTGGAAACGCCTACTAACCCTGCGCTGGACTTAATAGATCTCGAATTGGTGGGCGCCCTTGCAAAGAAATATAATTTAATTCTTAACGTAGATAATTGTTTTGCCACTCCGTTAAATCAGCGGCCGATTGATTATGGCGCTCACCTTGTTGTTCATTCGGCTACTAAATGGATTGATGGCCAGGGAAGAGTTTTAGGTGGTGTAATCGTCGGTAAAAAAGATTTAATAAAAGAGATTTACCTCTTTATCAGGAACACCGGGCCATCACTGTCTCCTTTTAATGCATGGGTTTTAAGTAAAAGTCTTGAAACATTGGATGTGCGCATGGAAAGACACGCAAAAAATGCTTTATATGTTGCAACTGCTTTAGAAAAACATCCCAAAATCACCTGGCTGAAATATCCTTATTTACAAAGCCATCCTCAATATAGCATAGCTGTAAAGCAAATGAAAAACGGTGGCGGCATTGTATGTTTCGAACTGAAAGGCGGGTTAGAAAGTGGCCGATCATTTCTGAATAATTTGCAAATGCTTTCACTAACTGCAAACCTTGGTGACACACGAAGTATTGCATCACATCCTGCCAGTACTACTCACGGAAAACTTACAGAAGAGGAAAGACAGGAAGTGAACATTACACCCGGGTTAATAAGAATATCAGTAGGGCTTGAACATGTTGATGACATACTAAATGATATTCTCCAAGCGTTAGAGAAGTGTTGAATTCGGTTTACAGGTGTTGTGTATAATACTGCACAATTAATATAAATAAGAAGGGAACCATGACGATTCCCTTTCTTATAAAATATTAAATCTTATGACATTGGATGCATGGCCTTTTGATTAATATTCTTTTTAGCAAGATAATTTAGCCTGGTATCTGTTGACTGTTCCTCTTCTAATGTTGTGCGTAACATGTCGGCTATTTCGTTTAATCCTAACTGCTCAGCATAATGTGCTGCAGTACCATAAGCGGAAATCTCAAAATGCTCAATTTTTTGTGCGCCTGCAATTAAAGTGGCATCCAGCACTTCATCGGTAGCGTCTTTATGTATAACTTTTTCGCCATCCGCAATTAAGCCTTTAATACCTGCATTTGAAGCATCCTCTGCATCAATCTCTAGCATTTCAGCTATTTGCTTTAGCCGCTTTACATGTACTTCGGTTTCATCAATATGCTGTTCAAACGCAGCTTCCAGCTCTTTGTTATTTGCTTTCTTTTTCATGCGTTCAAGGCCGGCTAATATTAATTTTTCGGCGCTATACAAACACTGAATATCGTGTTCAAGTAAGTCATGAAGATCTCTGATTTCTTTCATAAAAGGTAAATTTAAAAGTGTTTTAAAATTGGTTAATTTTTCAAATCCTGCTTCAAAAAGTAAGCCATTGCCCTTTATTGCAGAGCTGCTCTTTTAATGTTTTATTATATTTTCTTTTAATTTTTTTGTTTGGCGCTGATAGATCGTTTTAATAGCTACGCAGAATAAAAGGAACATTCGGCTAATGGTAAATTTCATCTTCCTTAATATTTTATTGCTAAGATTATATATCAATATTTTTGTAGACTTAATATTGTACCGGGAATAAAATTAATTTTGATTATGAGAACAGTAAAAAACATCATAGATAAAAAATATAAAGTATCAAATACAGTATCTCCTGAAACATTAGTTATAGATGCACTTAAGTTAATGATAGATATAAACCTGAGTTACCTCATTGTAATGGATGGCGATAAATATAAAGGCATTTTTAGCGAAAGAGATTACAGCAGGAATGTGGTTTTACGTGGACGGTCGAGCAACACTACCACCGTACAAGAGGCAATGGCAACGGATCTTCCCGTTGTACTTCCTGCACAAACTGCTGAGCATTGTATGAACATATTAAGCAACACTAAAACCCGCTACCTTGTTTGCCTTGATGCTGATAGCAATTTTAGAGGTGTAGTCACTATACATGATCTTATCCGTATTGTGTTAGCAGATAAGCAAGATGTTTTTGGAAGAGCAGTTGCTAATTATTTTAACAGCAATAGCGACGAAGGAAAAATTATTTAACATTAAACTTTGCCTTAGTGCTGTGCAGGTTCGCTGTAAGCTGAATCATTTCCATTGAGTTTTTAATTGCTGAACCATCTATATCGTTATTAAAATAGATAAAAGCCTTCTTTATCTTCCCCGAATCTTCGACATTCCTTATAACACTGTTTAATTCTTCTAATGAGTAAGGAGACTTATATAAATCCGGCACACCATGCATCCGGTAATAAAGAATATTTGTGTTTTTAACTATTTCATCCGGTAAAAGCGGGTGGCTCATGCCACAAAAGGTGATTTTATTTTTTTCCAGTTGCTTATATACATCATCATTCCACCAGCTTTCATGCCTAAACTCAATTACATTATCAAAAGATTTATCTACACTCGATATAACAAGTTGCAACCTCTCGTTAGTGTAATTATATCTTGGCGGCAACTGAAATAAAACACATCCTAATTTTTCCTTCAACCCATCTGCTATGGTTTTATAAAAACTGCTTATTAATTCTTCGGCATTTAAAAACTTTTTATAGTGTGTTATGCCCCGTGGCGCCTTAACAGCAAAATTGAAATTTGCAGGGCTTTTTTTGTACCAGCCTTCAAGAAATGAAAGCTGGGGAAAGCGGTAAAATGTAACGTTCAATTCAAGCGTATC
>CAXSEB010000117.1:0-7049 GCA_964235805.1 uncultured Chitinophagaceae bacterium
TATGTCTCTACAAAATAAATATCAAACGCTTATTGATACTGCAAAACAATCAGGCGTATCAAACCTACAGGTAAGAGAGCAGGACAATGTATTATATATTGATGGTGATGCCCCATCAGGGAATGTAAAAGATAAATTATGGAGCGTTTATAACCAGATAGATCCTGATTATAAGACTGGCGATGTTGTATTAAATGTAAATGCTTCTGCTGCTTCCGGCACTAAAGCAACCGTTACAACAAATTCTGGCAATTTAAATATTCGTAAAGGACCTGGCACTGACCAGGAAGTGATTGGTAAGGCGGCTCATGGCGAAGTTGTCACAATTCTTAGCGCACCTAACGACCAATGGAGCCTTGTTAAAACTGATAATGGTGAGCAAGGCTATGTCTATACACAATATCTTACAGCACAATAATTAGCTGCTAAACTTTCAATTAAAAAAAGGCTCATTTATGGGCCTTTTTTTGTGGGCAGACATTTACACCATTACTTAAATCATTTTATGAAAGTTATTGAATTGATTGTTCCGGATCAAACTGAAGGCTGGCAAAGCAATACAGAAGAATCGGAAAAAACACATAATTCTGCCGACGCAATTATGTTATATAGCCTTGCGGCAAAGAGGCTACTTGATGTAAATAGTTGGCAGAAGCTCGATACAAAAATGCTGGCCGAATTCCATTTATCAAATCAGCAAGGCAATGATGTAAACAGGCCTGCGCAAAAAGGAGATTTCTTTAAGATAAAAGCGCCGGCTCCAACTGCAGATGCAGGTGATGGATATGACTGGGTACAGGTAGAAAAAGTTGGTGAAATAAATAAATATGATGAACAGGTTACTTATATGATTGTACATCCATCATCTAACCCAACTATAAAAACAGATGAAACAGCGCATTTTTTTAAACCGGAAGCCTCAAGCTGTTTTGTAGTTTATAGAAACGAAAATAAGGTTACAGCCGCAGTGTATGGCCGTAACGAAAAACCTAATACAGAAGCAGAAAGTCTTTTAGATAAAGCAAGAAATGCTATTGTTGCCATTGGTGCTTTTGCAGGCTTTGCGAAGCTGCAATGGAAATCGCTTGTTAAAGGACTTTTAAGTGTTGAAAATGATTAATACTTTTTGCTGCTGATCACTTAAGTATTACAGCTCCCAACGCAGGTAGATGAACATTTATCTCAAATAACTTCGTCTTCTTATCAACCAATGTTACTATCGGTGATGGATTTAAAACATCTCCTGTACCATAATATTTTTTATCATCACTATTAAAAATTTCCTGCCACTGTTCTTTACCATAAGTATAAACTTTCCAGTTATGCCGAACCATCGGCGTCATATTTAAAATGATTAAAACATCGTTCTTTGGCTTCTCTCCTTTTCGCCGGTAAACCACTACAGAATCATTTCTATGGTTTAAGTCGATCCATTCGAACCCAGATACATCGAATTGTTTTTCGTACAAAGCGGGTTCAGCAGAATATAAATGATTAAGGTCTTTTACACATTGCTGCAACATTTTATGCCCGTCATATTGCAGCAATGGCCAGTCTAATTCGCTCTTATAATTCCATTCAGTAGTTTGACCAAATTCATTACCCATAAAAAGCAGCTTTGCTCCCGGGTGTGTGTACATGTAAGAATACAGCAATCTCAGGTTAGCAAACTTTTGCCATTCATCACCAGGCATTTTGTAAAGCATGGGAGATTTACCATGTACTACTTCATCATGGCTAAGTGGAAGCATAAAATTTTCATCCCTGAAGTACGCCATGCTAAAAGTAAATTTATCCTGGCTATCTTTTCTAAACCATGGCTCCGTTTTAAAATAGTTCAACGTATCATGCATCCAGCCCATCATCCATTTCATACCAAAGCCCAAACCTCCTGTAAATGTTGGCCTGGAAACGTTGGGCCAGTCTGTAGCTTCTTCAGCTATTGTTTGCACATTAGGAAAATCACGGTAGATAGTTTCGTTAAGATCTTTTATAAAAGCAATAGCTTCTATATTGCCATCGCCCCCAAATTCATTTGGTGCCCACTGGCCTTCGCTTCTTGAATAATCAAGTCTTAACAGGGAGCTTACTGCATCTACTCTTATTCCATCAATGTGAAATTTATCGAACCAAAACCTTGCATTACTTATCAGGAAAGATTTTACCTCGGCTCTTTTATAATTAAATATATAAGAGTTCCAATCAGGATGATAGCCTTTGCGCATATCCGCATATTCATAAGTATGCGTGCCATCAAACATAAACAAGCCATGTGCATCATAAGGAAAGTGTGAAGGCACCCAATCTAAAATTACGCCTATGCCTGCATCGTGAAATGTATCTATCATTGCCATAAAATCTTCCGGCGTGCCAAAGCGTGATGTTGGTGCATAATAGCCTGTGCCCTGGTATCCCCAGCTTCCATCAAACGGAAACTCCATTACAGGCATTAGCTCAACATGCGTAAAGCCCATCTCTTTTACATAAGGAACCAACAACTCTGATGTTTGCTGGTAAGAATTATAAGCATCTTCATTATTCTTATCCGGCCTCATCCAGCTTGCAAGGTGAACTTCATAAACACTCCATGGCGCTTTGAGAGAATTGTTTTTCTTACGCACGTTCATCCATTCTTTGTCGTTCCAGTTATAATCAAGCTGCCACGTTATTGAGGCTGTGCCGGGTTTATGTTCCCAGTAATTAGCATACGGATCACCTTTATCAAGCTCTATTCCTTTAAACCCTGTAATATGATATTTATACCGCGTTCCCTTAGGGCAACCAGGAATAAATCCTTCCCATATTCCTGATTTCTCCAACCGTACAAATAAGGGATGACTCGCTTTATCCCAATTATTAAAATCGCCTATAACGCTTACTGATGTTGCATTTGGTGCCCATACTGCGAAGTAATAACCATCTCTATGTAAAACCTTTAAAAAGTGTGATCCGAAATGATTGTAAAGAGAATAGTTAGTGCCATTTTGATAGTTGGCAATTTGCTCATCAGTAAACAAAGAGTAATTCCAAACTGGTTTGGTAGTATCTACAAAATGAATATGCTCGTATGCCTTGTGTGCCGAAGTCGTGGCAACGCCTTCAGTTTGTTCTTTATTACTCATAATTCGGTTTGTATAAAGGTAGTAAAACGAACCTTTAAAAAGCTGCACACATTAGGCCTGTATAAACACTGTAAAAAAAGTCAAATTTTTTTTCAATACAAATGAAATTGCATTTACATTTATGCCCGTTTACTGCTTTAATATAAAAATATCTTTTGAGGAATTGTTGATTTTTGCTTGCCTTCTGTTAATCACATTTGCTTTTGTCCATGTTTCTATGATTCCCTATTTTACATTATTAATTAACTAAAAAGTATTTATGAAACGAAACATTTTTTCCACCTTATCAGGAGCTTTATGTTTAACACTACTAATGATTTCCTGTAAACATTTTGATTACAACGATCTGCCTCAAAACCAAACGAACATGTTTTACGGCCCCCAGGTTAAAATGGGTGATGGCAAAGCAAGATCGTTTTTAAAGATGAGCAAAGGAATGCCCGAAGAGTTAGGCATAGAAATGACCGAAGGCTGCCTAAAGGGCTTGCCGGAGGATCCTGAAGATTTTGCAAATTCATTCTTCCCGCTTCCTCTTCACAAAAAAGCTTTGGAGCTAACTCCGTTTGATCATATAGGAATTAACTGGAATGTACACGGCCACGAACCGGAGCATGTATATGATGTACCACATTTTGACTTTCATTTTTACAAAATAACTTTGCAGGAACAATTAGCAATACCGCCTTATGAAGTAGCCCCGGCCGACTTTGATAATTTGCCGGCAGCGGAGTACATGCCATCTATGTACCTGGCACTGCCGGGTGGTGTGCCTCAAATGGGCAAGCACTGGGCAGATCTTCTATCGCCTGAACTACATGGTAGCCCCTTCAATTATACAATAATATACGGATCTTACCAGGGAAAAAATACTTTTCTCGAGCCGATGATTACACTGGACATTCTTAAAAGTGGTGCAGGATATCATGTGCCATTCCGCCAGCCAGAAAAATTTTCTGAACATAGATTTTATCCAACGCAATACAATATTTACATGAACACAGGCACTAATAAGCACTATGTTACACTTAGTGAATTTGTTTGGCGTTAAACCTTAATCTTACAAAGCCTTTCTTTTGTTGATGTCCGTAGTGTAGCAACCAGCTGCATTACGGATTTTTTTTTAAGAGACTTTAAACTCTAAGTTTGGAGTTAAGTAAATATATCCACGTAGTGTTTTTAACCGATGTTTCCAATTACATTGTTTGTATAATTACCTGCTGTGTGTTAGTATCTAAGATTAAGATGCCTTCATCTGTCTCATTTAATTGTGCTGTCAATAATCCTTCTTTATTAATGATTGATGTATTACCAGCGCATTCGCCTTCGGCAGAATCACCAATACAGTTGGACATTAATACTGTCATCTGATACATACAGGCAATTTCACACAGGCGTTCAATGGCTTTATCAACTCCACTCTTTGTTTTTGCCACACTTGTAATATAAATTTGTGCACCGGTTTTATAGGCATCTTCTGCATGTGCCGGCACTGATAGCTCATAGCAGATGGCAAGTGCAATATTGGCCTTGTTTCCTGAAAAACAAACAGCATTTTTTCCAGCGACAAAATACGCTTCTTCATCTGCATGTAGGTATTTCTTTGAATACGTTTGTCTCGGTTCGTTTGGCTGAAATAGAATCATACTGATACAAGTGCCCTTTTCATTCTTCGTTGGCACTCCAACACCAATGGCTATTGTTTGCCGGTCACTTATCTCCTGAAGCTCATCAAACCTCTTATCGTTTTGGCCAGTTGCCAATTGTTTTGCAAGTTCCGGCTCATAACCTGTTAAAGAGAGTTCAGGAAAGATGATTATATCGGCTTTGTTAGACACGGCCAAGCCGATCAGTTTTTTATGATTATTGATATTACTTTGAATGTCGCCTTTAACAGGCCTTATTTGTGCAACGCAGATTTTCATACTCAGTCTTTCGGTTCCCACAACTCAACTTTGTTTCCTTCAGCGTCCAGTATATGTACAAATTTACCGTAATCATAAGTTGCGATAGTGTCCACAATGGTTACACCGTCTTTTTTTAATTCTTCAACAAGTGCTTCCAGGTTTTCAACCCGGTAATTTATCATAAAGTCCTTTGTTGAAGGTTCAAAATATTTGGTAGTTTCTGAAAACGGTGTCCATTGCGTTTGTCCTTTCTTTGTGCTGTCTGCACCTTCGTACCACTCAAAAGTTGCCCCATATGGGTTTGTATTTAAGCCAAGATGTTTTTGATACCACTCAGTAGTTTTTTTGGGGTCTTTACATTTAAAAAAAACACCACCAATACCTGTTACTTTTTTCATTTTTGTAGTTTTTGTATTCTGTTTTGTAATTATCGTCTTAAGTGCGAATCCTGAAATAAAAGATGCTGCAATAACTAAAACTATTAATGATATCTTTTTCATTGTATCTATTGTTTATTGGTTATATCATTCGTTAGCACAACTAACAAACAAGTTGTGTATGCTTTCTTTCACCTTCCAACATCAGTTTGTAACGAACAGTATCTTTCAAAAATAATGCAAAGGAGATAACAAAAGATTCTCTTATTAAAACAAAAAGGCTGCCCCTGAAGACAGCCTCTTTTTTATTTTTTGTAAGAACTATTTGCCCGAAATAATAGCATTCAGATCTTTGTTTTCACAATCCTTTAGAGTAACCTGCAAAACCTGGCCACCACCAATTGCCGGTGGACCATAGCCCCAATTAGATATGTAAAGTTTTCCATCATTGCCAAAAGTGATTGCAGTAGGCAGGTTAAGGCCTGATACAATTGTATCTCTTGAGCCGGAAGGGTTAACCCTTACAACATTTCCGGTACCGGGAGTGGGAAAAGGATTACCGGTAAAATTTTGAAGTACATATAGTCTGTCCTCATCATCAAAGGCAACACCGAGCACAGTGCTAAAGCCGGAAGCCCATACTGATACTTGTCCGTTCGGCGTAATTTTATAAATGTTCGAGGATCCGTCTACATGTGGAAACGTGTTAAGATTACCAACAATAAAATTGCCATTGTGAACCGTAATGGCTGTAGGAACAATGTGCCCCTGGCTTGCAGATATGTCAGCAACCTGGCTTATATCACCAGACTTTGTAATTTTTATCAACTGTCCGTGATTTGGTTCAACAGCATAAAAATCTCCCCATGCGTTAACCATGCTATAAGGGGTACCATCTGGTTCAAAATCATCTTCTTCAGTATTAGCAGCCGGGTGAGATTGCAACCACGAGCTAAGATTTGCAATACTGTACCAGCCGCCATTTGTGGTTACCTTAATAACGCCATTAGGAATGGATGGAACGCCATGTGAACAGCCAGCTCCTGCAAGCAACGCATAAAGCTGGTTACCGATAAATGCCACATCAGAAACACCAGAAACCTGAGTACGTCTGCCGTTAGAAGTGATCATTGAAATACGTGCGCCGGTTACACTGCCAGTGTATGGACCTACCGGAGGCGGCACCTGGTCACATTGCCCTGCAGTGGAGTTTGTGCCTCCTACTCCTCCTTCAGCAACATACAAGTTTCCATCGGGACCAAATTTAAGTCCACGCGGATTGTTTAAGCCCGCAGCATAAACCTTTACCGATATTTTTCCCTGATCACCTTCGCTGCAGTAACCGTGATGTATTTTATCACAGGAGGTGAGATAACTAAGCGCCGAAAACGCTACCGCATAAAATAGAAATTTTGTTTTCATAATTCTTTTTTTTAATTGTACTAAATGATGATACCTATGTTTTAGTTGAAACATACAACATCAATTGAGGAATATACAGCGGAAAGCAAGCATCGTTTGCAATCAACACACATTGTAGAAGAACGCGGCAAACGAGTGATATTGCAAAAAAAACAAATTTAAGGAAGAATATATAAAAAGAATACAACCGTTTCATTAATATTCCTGGAGAGTTACTTGCGCCC
>CAXSEB010000118.1:0-6578 GCA_964235805.1 uncultured Chitinophagaceae bacterium
CAGACGAATCTGAATTAACCCCAACGATTAATATGTCTGCAAGAGACGCTGCTTCTATAAGTAAAGACACGTGGCCCTGGTGAAGAATATCAAATACACCATTTGTGAAGGCAACTTTTTTACCGAGCAATGCCCATACTTTTAATTGCCGCGTTAAATGATCTGTATCAAATATTTTGGATAATATCTGCCGGCCTTGCTTCATTCGATCTTTTATTTTCGTACACTAATAACATAAAGCTAAATAACCCCACCACTATAATTATTGCTGTAGATACGCCCCAGATAAGCCACCCAAACGATACGTTATCTACATTATAAATTAACAGCACTTCCTGAACTGCCAATGGAAACGCACCAATACCACCGGGTGAAACAATCATGCCTAAAGTTGCAAGGCTAAGAACGCTGCATGCCTCTGCGATACCCAAATGCCTGGTTGCAGAAAGAGCAGAAAAACCTACATAAATCTCCATAAGATACATAAGCCAAATAAAGAAGGTATGGCCTAAAAAACGACCTTTGTGTTTTAGATACCTGATGGAATGCAAGCCTTCACGAAAGCCAATATGAAACCCTTTAAGAGAAATAATATACCTGTGATGTGCAAATCTTTTAATTATCCATTTTATAAAAAACACTAAACAGGTAATAATAAAAATAGCTGCAATTAACTTTATCCAAACGGGGAACCTGCTGTTACTGCCTATTTCTGCAAGCTTCTGCCTCACGAAATCGCTTACTTTATTAAACTGGATAAGGATGGTAATAACAATTAAAACCAAATAACATAAAAAGTCAAAAGCCCTTTCAATAAGTATAGTGCCTATTAATTTATTCATCGGTATTTTCTCATACCGGCTTAGCAAGCTGCATTTTAAAACTTCCCCTGCACGTGGCACAAAGGTATTGGCCACATAACCGGACATAACTGAGTAAAAGGTGTTTGTAGTTGATGGTTTGTACCCCATCGGTTCCATTAATATTTTCCATCTAACAGCCCGGCTTACATGGCTTAAAACAGCCATGATAATTACCGGAAGTACAAGCCAATAATTAGCATTTTTGAGAGATTCAAAAAATTGTTGCTTTTGAATGCCAGTCATTTTATCAAACTGCCACCATACCAGGAACAACCCAAGGCCAAGAAAGAAAGCATATTTTAGAATCGTGATAAATTTTTTGTTCATACAGCCTTCAAGTTACAAATAGAAATCAGCAGGTAATCAGCGACTATGTATTTAACATGTCCTTTAAAAATCAGTTACGTTATAATTTTATATTATCTATCAGCCGTATATTATTAAGATAGGCAGCGGTTAAGATAACAAGTGGCAGCCGGCCATCCCAAACATCTGCAGTTTGCAAATTTGCAGCATTTGCTATTTCAACATAATCTGTTTTAAATCCTTTTCTATTTAAAACATCAACACCAATTTCTTTTAAATATTGTAAACTGCCCGGCTTTACTTGTTGTTTTATGTACGTGAGCATTTCAAAAATACCAGGCGCTGTTCTTCTTTCATCTTCATTTAACCTTTGGTTTCTGCTGCTCATTGCAAGTCCATCTTTTTCTCTAACTGTAGGGCAAATAACCAACTCCGTTTTTGAATTGATTATTTGTATCAGCTTTTGCAAAACGAGACATTGCTGGTAATCTTTTTGACCGGCAAATAACCAGGTGGGGCTTACAATCTGCAATAAAGACTTAACCACCATACATACACCCTGAAAATGCCCGGGGCGGTATTTGCCTTCCAATATATTTTCTATATCTCCTAAATCAAAACTTTCCCTTTTACTTTCTTCAGAAGGATAGATCTCGTTCACATTAGGTAAAAACAAAACATCACACTTCCATTTTTCCAGCAGGTAAATATCATGCTCAGTGTTAACCGGGTATTTTGCAAAATCTTCCGCGTTATTAAATTGTGTAGGGTTTACAAAAATGCTGCAAACGGTTTTGTCCGCTGTTTCATTACTTTTTTGTAATAGAGAAAAGTGACCTTGATGTAAAGCGCCCATTGTGGGCACAAAGCCAACCGTGCAGTTACTTATAGTTAGTTTGTGAAGATAATTCCGGAGTGCAGCAATCGTTTTGAATATGATCATTTATCTCGTATAAATAAGCATCAACCTTGATGTACAGGCCATTTGCCAGAAAATATATATAACTTTGCCGACTATTTTTGAAAACTAAGCTAATATAACCGATTACAAATGTCAACAAAGAAAAGAATTTTATTTATAGCTAATGAGATGTCGCCTTATTTAGAGGAGACTGAGTTTGCTGAATTTGTGAACAGGTTGGCTGTAAAAGCGAATGATTCCGGCATGGAGGTCAGGTGTATAATGCCACGTTTTGGAGTTATCAATGAGCGTCGTCACCGTTTGCATGAAGTAGTAAGATTATCGGGTATTAATGTTTCTATCGGCGGAGATGATTACCCGCTTGTTATTAAAGTAGCTTCATTACCAAATGCAAGGTTGCAGATATATTTTTTAGATAATGAAGATTATTTTAAAAGAAAATCTTTGTTTCATGATGAAAATGAAAAGTGGTTTGATGACAATGCATTAAGAACAGTGTTGTTTTGCAAAGGAGCCCTGGAAACGGTAAAAAAATTTGGATGGCCTCCTGATATAATACATTGCAGCGGATGGATGACAGGGCTTATACCAATGTACATTAAAACTGCTTATAAAAAAGAGCCGGTATTCAGCAACTGTAAAGTGATTTATACCATTGGGCAAAATACGCACAAAGAAAAGCTTGGCAGTGAGTTTGTAAAGCTTGCAACAATACATGCAAACGTTAAAGATAAAGATCTTGAGCCTTATAAAGATGGGTCTAATATATCAATGTTCAGAGGCGGTGCATGCTTTGCTGATGTGATAACTTTCGGCTCGGAGAACATCGAGAAAAAACTGCAGGATGAGTTCTCTAAAGTAAAAGGAAAAAAGGTTTTGCCTTTTAATTCCGATGGCGATTTAACAGACTATTTACAATTGTATGCCGACCTTGCGACGGTTAAAATATAGGCCAATACTAAATCATTCTTCTCTGTGTTTAGAAATTCACTTTCTCTTTCGGCAATAAGCATTTGCCTTTTTTGTTTTGTAAACTGGAGCTGTACTAAAATTGATAATACCAGTATTGGTGCTGATCTTTTACCCGCAGTTGATAATGTAAATACTTTTGAAACAACGATAAACGTTGTCGCTAATAATATTGATTCTTCCAGTACAAATTGTTTTACTATTTACCCGCTTGAAGACCATTCATTAGGTTATATAAGCAATAATCCTTTATTTGGAAAAACCCAAAGTACAATTTATACAGAGCTAAAACCTCCGTCTTATCCTTTTAAGTTTGCTGCTAACAGTACCATTGATTCAATTGTTTTAGTATTAAGCTATACGAGCTCTTATGGAGATACCACAGTGCCTCAAAAAGTTAATGTGTATCAAATAGCAGGCTCATTTAAACCTGATTCCAGTAGTTGCAAATCTTATGATTATTCAACACAAGCTTTGGGTTCAGCTATTTATATTCCTCAACAATTAAAGGATTCAGTAAAAGGATTTAAAGACACTTCCTCACATCAGCTTCGCATCAAACTGGATAACGCTTTCGGGCAATTGTTATTATCACAAGATACCGCATCTTATAAGTCTGATTCTCTTTTCAGACTATTTTTTAAAGGACTTGCAATTGTGCCCGATGTAAATTTCGGCGGCAATGCTTTAAGCTATTTCAACCTTGCAGATAGCAATACAAAGCTTGCAATTTATGCCAGAACGTTAAACACTGTCGCTGATACCTCCGTTTATAATTTTAGGTTTACGCCATTTTCCTATAGCGCTAATAATGTAATCCGAAATCATACAGGTGCAGAAATTATGAATCACCTTGCACAGCCTGCTGCCGGTGACGACCAGATTTTTATTCAAACTACACCAGGTACTTATGCACTAATTAAAATACCGGGTCTGGATACAATTTCAAATAGAATTATACACCGGGCTACCTTAACAATGGAGCAGGTGTATGATGATAATACCCTTGATAATATTTTTGCTGCGCCAGGGTTTCTTTATTTAGATGTGCAGGATACTTCAGGATACAAACCTATTCCCTGCGACTTTAGCTTACTTTCCAGCACACCTGATCTAAGTACTTTTGGAGGTTACAGAACCACTGTTAAAGATGCTTTTGGGCATAATGTTGCAAAGTATACGTTTAATATTTCCCGCTATGTTCAAAAGATTGTAACCAATGGGCATGTAAATAGGCCATTACGTTTAAGAGCACCTGATAATATAATTAACCTTACAGGATATTTTGATGAATGTAGCCAGGGCATTGCTCCCTTTAATTACCCGATCAATCTTCCAACTATAGGGCAGGTAAGGTTGGGCGGAGGAAATAATGTGAATTACCAGATGAAGCTTCACATCATCTATTCCAATATCTGATCATTTCAAATCCATTTTTTCCCTTCATTGTTAAGCCATACTTTTGCGCCTAAAATAAAAAAATATGCCCTATTTATTTACCTCAGAGTCTGTAAGCGAAGGACATCCTGATAAGGTTGCTGACCAGATAAGTGATGCACTGATTGATAATTTCTTAGCTTTTGATCCACAGAGTAAAGTTGCCTGTGAAACGCTTGTAACAACAGGCCAGGTGATACTTGCCGGCGAAGTTAGATCCAACGCTTACCTTGATGTACAGGAGATTGCAAGAGAAGTAATCCGCAGAATAGGCTATACAAAAAGTGAGTATATGTTCGAGGCAAATTCATGTGGCATCCTTTCAGCTATTCATGAACAATCTGCTGACATAAACCAGGGTGTAGTTAAAGGGAATAAAGAAGACCAGGGAGCAGGTGACCAGGGAATGATGTTTGGTTATGCTTCTCATGAAACAGATGAATTTATGCCACTGGCACTGGATATCGCCAATACTTTATTAAAGGAACTGGCTGCTATAAGAAGAGAAAATACGCAAATAAAATATCTACGGCCCGATGCAAAAAGCCAGGTAACACTGGAATATGATGACGATAATGTTCCATCAAGAATAGATGCAATTGTTGTATCTACACAGCATGATGATTTTGATAGTGAAGAGAAGATGCAGAAGAAAATTTCGGATGATATTAAGAAGATACTTATACCAAGAGTACAGGCAAAATATAAAAAATACACTCATCTTTTTGATGATAAAATAAAGTATCACATAAACCCTACAGGTAAATTTGTTATTGGCGGTCCGCATGGCGATACCGGTTTAACCGGGCGTAAAATTATTGTTGATACCTACGGCGGCAAAGGTGCGCATGGTGGTGGTGCTTTCAGCGGAAAAGATCCCAGTAAAGTTGATAGAAGTGCTGCTTATGCAACACGTCATATTGCAAAAAATATGGTTGCAGCAGGCGTTTGCGACGAGATACTTGTACAGGTTTCTTATGCGATTGGTGTTGCACAACCCACTAGTATAAACGTAAATTCTTTTGGTACTTCAAAAGTCAATTTAACTGACGGAGAAATTTCCAGGATAGTGGAAGAAGTATTTGACATGCGTCCATATTTTATTGAACAACGCTTAAAACTTCGCAATCCGATCTATAGCGAAACTGCCGCGTATGGCCACATGGGAAGAAAAAATGAAGTGGTTACAAAATCTTTCTTTTCTCCTGACGGAAAAGAAAAGAAACTTAAAGTAGAGCTTTTTACCTGGGAAAAGTTAGATTATGTAGATAAAGTTAAGGAGGCATTTGGCTTAAAATAAAAGGCGCTATAATAGAGCCAATAGATTCACCCCTTTCTATTTACTTCACAGGGGTTGCAATATGATACTTTGATAATAATCAAGCCTTAAGTGAGAATCTCAAGACCAAACTTTCAGCACAGGCCAAAAAAGAGCAGCTTGATTGTTGGCCAGCAAAAGGTTTTGGATGCTGTTAATGAAGGTGAACAGATTGAACGAATCTATCTATCGAATTCTACTTTCGGCCAGCTTGTTGATCTAATAAAGAGAACCGCAGAAGAAAAACAAATACCGGTTAATAAAGTACCCGTCGAAAAAATCAACAGCTTTAATATCGTAAACCACGATGGGTGCGTTGCGCTTAAGGGCAAAATTAAATACCAGGATCTTCAGACTGTTATATCATTTGAATTTGATAAAGGCAACGTACCTTTTTTTTTAATTTTAGACGGGATAACAGACATTAGAAATATTGGTGCCCTTGCCAGAACTGCCTGGTGTTGCGGCATTCAGGCGATTATAATCCCCGATAAAGGAGTTGGTGCTTTAAATGAAGATGCCATTGCAACCTCTGCAGGTGCGTTGGAATTGATCTCGATATGTCGCGTTAGCAACCTTGCAAAAGCTATAGAAGAATTACATCTTAACGGTATTAAGGTTTTTGCGAGTGATATGGCTGCAGAAAAAAAAATCTTCGATATAAACTTTAAAGAGCCTGTAGCAATAATGTTGGGCAGTGAGGATAAAGGCATTTCCAGAGTCTTCCTTAAGTTGTGTGATGAAGTGTTCAACATTCCAATGG
>CAXSEB010000118.1:6588-7029 GCA_964235805.1 uncultured Chitinophagaceae bacterium
TTCCAATGGTTAATCAATTCGATTCACTTAACGTATCCGTAGCCGCCGGAATGATTCTTTATGAAGCAATGAAGCAAAAAATTTAAAGATTTCTTTACTCTGCGAATTAATTGATTACTACTACAAATTACAACCGCCCTTACAAGAAGGGCGGCGATTAAATTATACTACTTCTACATCGATCCATTAACGTCCACGTGATGATCTACCTTGCGATGACGATCTGTTGCCACCTTTTTTAGCAGCGCCTTTTTTAGCACCAGTATTTGATTTGCTTGCACCGCCCCTGTTATTATTATTACGGTTGTTTGATGAGGAACTTCCTTTTCCAGCTGAACTACCCTTTTTAGCACCGGATGATTTTGATGCTGAAGAGCCACCTTTGCCGCCGGACGATTTTTTTGCACCGCTACTTTTTTTCGCTGAACTGTTATTTTTCTT
>CAXSEB010000119.1:0-2790 GCA_964235805.1 uncultured Chitinophagaceae bacterium
GGCTATACAATACGCAATTGCACCCGGGCACTTGCCTACACCGAAGCACCTGAAACAGTCAGGCAATTTATTAATCAGCGTTTCAGGTGGAGTTTTGGTGTAATGCAATGCTTTTGGAAACACAGGGATACAGTCTTTAACCCCAGGTTCAAAAACTTTGGAATGGTAGCTATGCCTAATATTCTTATATACCAAATGATACTTCCCTTTTTAGCGCCTCTTGCTGATTTAATATTAGTGGTGAGTTTAATTGCCGCATCAGCCGGTATTGTTGTAGCAAGCATACCGCATATACTTTTTTATTACATAATTTTTAGCCTGGTTGATATTGCAGGTGCAGCACTGGCATTTGCTTTTGAAAAAGAAGACTTTAAAAAGCTGGTGTGGATGATACCGCAAAGGTTAGTGTATCGCCAAATGATGTACTATATTTTGTTTAAATCTTTTAATAAAGCAATTAAAGGAGAACTGCAGGGATGGGGCGTATTAAAAAGAACAGGCAACATGAAAGATCTCGCAGTGCATTAACTTGTGTAAAAATGTATCAGTTGTAATTATTTATCTTTACATCTTATAATAAAAACAAAACCAGTTGAGCGTACAAGCCGCAGAACGCAAATCATTCTTTAGAAAGATACGAGGTAAAGAAGAAGAGCCTAATGCAGAGATGAGTTTCCTGGATCACCTGGAAGTTTTAAGATGGCATATTGTACGGTCAGCTATTGCACTTGTTATTGCGGCTATTGCAATTTTTGTATTTATTGACTGGATCTTTGATCATATAATTTATGCCCCGGCTCGGGAAGACTTTATAACTTACTCTGCCTTATGTAATTTAAGCCACAAGCTTCACATTGGGGATTCTCTTTGCATGCCGCCGGTTAAAATTCCACTGTTAATAAATACGATAGGCGGCTCGTTTAGCTCTGCTATAAATATTTGTTTTATGGGAGCTTTAATTGTTGCCTTCCCTTATCTATTCTGGGAACTTTGGCGTTTTGTAAAGCCGGCCTTATCTGCAAAAGAATTAAGATATGCAAGAGGAAGCATTGGCTGGGTTTCTCTTTGCTTTTTTGCAGGTGCTGCTTTTGGATATTATTTGTTAGCGCCATTTACCTTCAACTTTTTAGCTTCTTTTAAATTAGGATCACTCGGAGTACAAACATATTTACCAAGCCTTGAAGATTATATTGACACTTTGGTAAACGTTATAATTGGCTGTGGAATTGCCTTTGAGCTTCCCGTTATGGCTTATGTATTGGCTAAGATCGGTTTAATATCGCCGCAATTTTTAAAAACTTACCGCAAGTACGCTTATGTTATAATATTGATTGTGGCCGCAGTTATTACACCATCACCCGATTGGACCAGCCAAACTATTGTAGCTGTGCCATTAGTTCTTTTGTATGAGATAAGCATTTTTATTTGTGCAAGAGTTGCCAAACAGCAACTGCTTGAAGAGAAAGAATGGAGTTAAGCTATAAAATGTCGATTGAGATTGTGCTGTCGATGAAACATTTTTCTAATGTCGATGTTAATGATAAATTCTTTCAACGGCATTTTTGAAATGTTCCATAATTACCTTTCGCTTAAGACTAAGCTTTGGTGTTATTTCTCCCTTTTCTATACTCCAGTCGCGTGATAGCAATTCAAACTTTTTTATTTGTTCTACCTGGTTAAAATATTTATTAAAACTTTCCACCAGGTCCTTAAACATTTCAATCACCTTAGGTTCATTTATAACCATCTCGTCATTTGTATAAGTTATGTTTTGATTCCTGCACCATTCTCTTAAATTTGAGAAGGATGGAACAACAAGTGCGGCGGTATATTTTTGTTCTGCTCCAATAACCATTACATTTTCAACATACATTGATTCTTTCAATTTATTTTCAATGGGAAGTGGCGCAACATACTTACCGCCGCTTGTTTTAAACATCTCTTTTTTCCGGTCGGTGATTTTTAAAAATTTGCCGTCAACCATTATCCCTATATCACCTGTTTTAAACCAGCCGTTTTCAAACACTTCTTCAGTTAGCGAAGGTTGTTTATAATAACCCATCATTACGTTTGGTCCTTTACATAATATTTCTCCATCAGGTGCGATACTAACTTGCACGTTGCTAAGCAACGGTCCCACAGTGCCTGTCATTCTTTGCTTTTCATCAAACCTGTTAACACTGATAACCGGCGAGGTTTCCGTTAGTCCGTATCCTTCCATTATAGGAATTTGGGCGGCTGTAAATATCTTTATAAGTCTTACCTGGCATGCAGCGCCACCGGATACAATACTCACTATCCTGCCTCCGAGTGCTTCTCTCCATTTATTAAATATTAATTTATTAGCTACTGCTAATTGAACATTGTAGCTAACGCCCATTTTCTTATTGAGCTCAAATTGTAATGCAAGTTCATGTGCCCAAAAAAACAGTTTTCTTTTAATCCCCCTGAGCTGCCTGCCTTTGGCCATTATTCTATCGTAAACCTTTTCCAGCATCCTTGGAACTGTGCTAAAAATATCGGGCTTAATTTCCTTTAGATTGTCTGCAATCGCTTCCAGACTTTCAGCATAATAGATTGATGTGCGCTTAAATAAATACACGTAGCTTATCATCCTTTCAAATATGTGGTTAAGGGGCAAAAAACTTAAAGCCCTTAAATTATCGCCAGGAGGAAAGCATGGAAAAGCCGCTAACACGTTGCTTAAAATATTATTGTGAGATAACATAACTCCCTTAGGAACACCTGTAGTACCGGAAGTATAAATTATAGTAGCAAGATCTTCTGACT
>CAXSEB010000119.1:2843-7023 GCA_964235805.1 uncultured Chitinophagaceae bacterium
AATAGTTTTCCAATGCTTAACACTTTCTTCTAAATTGAAAGAAAAAATATCTTTTAATTCTGGTAAACGGCTTTTTATAGTTGTTATCTTATCAGCTAAATTATCATCATTAACAAAAACAATTTTTACCCGTGCATCTGTTAAAATAAACTCCAACTCATTAATAGTTATGGTTGGATAAATGGGAACAAGCACTGCACCAATACGCTGAACAGCCATATCGAGCATCAACCATTCAGGGCGGTTTTTTGCGATCACTGCTATTTTATCCCTGTTTTCAGGCAACATATCGTTGCAACTTATACCAAGCTTAAGCAATCCGGCGCTAAGATCATTAACAGTTTCGGCTACTTTTTGTGTACTGTATTTTATCCATTCGGCATTTTCTTTACCGGCAAGCATGTCTTCAAGTGGCGAATGTTCAAGGTAAAATTCAATGCAATCAAACAATCGCTTAGATTCAGTTATTGACTTCATTTTTTTGAATTTGCAAACAACCTATGCAAGCAATGAGTAATATTACCATGCTAAAACTATCATTATCTCAATGATAAATTTACAGTAATCGCATGTATTGAAACATAGAATGTAAGATCAGATAACTATATATTACTTATGATAGTACTGCTGTGCCTGCATTTTAAATATTCTTCCTTTTTGAAACTTCACAAACTCATCAAATTCTGCAGAATGGGAAGAGGTCCAATCCTGGTAAGCAACCAGGTTTTGCGCAGGTCCGAATAT
Source organism: uncultured Chitinophagaceae bacterium (assembly GCA_964235805.1). GTDB lineage: Bacteria > Bacteroidota > Bacteroidia > Chitinophagales > Chitinophagaceae > Ginsengibacter. The sequence continues at coordinate 3,588 of CAXSEB010000119.1, forward strand.
CCATTGGTTATAGGCATCAAACAAGCCATCTCTTAATAATTGCAAATGATAATCAAAAAGCTTAAAAGGATATTTTGTTGAGTAACTATTAAACCAATCCAGTATGAAACGGGTGCGTATCATTGTAAGTGTTTCAGGGTTTATGCCAGAAGCACTAATGCTATTTTGTTTATTTAAGGTCTGAAGAAAAGCCTGCTCAAAATTATTTTTATTTTTTACATTTTGAAATGTACCGGGGTCAGTAAATTCTTTCTTATAACTGTCCAAAACCACACTCTTTATCTCGACGGCTTTTGCTGATATTACTTCTATATTTAAAAAGATTTCTCCATAGATAATGCTCCAGGTATTAACACCATTAACGTAGTAATATTTAGCAGCATTATAATAATTACCACTGTGACCTGCATCCATTTCAATTCCTTTTTCCCATTGTTTAATTGCAGCGGCATCACGCATTGCGGCTAACAATTCGCCATATTCATTATATAAAGGACCGCTTTTAGGAAACTTCTTAATACCTTTTTTATACATCTTCTCGCAATCTTTTTGCTCACCCAAAGCTTTGTAGATATTGCCTGCAATTTGAAAGCACTGATCATCTGCGTTATTTCTGTCGAGCAATGGCTTGATGGTTTCTGAAGCTTTTGCAAGGTCTTTCTGCAAGTAATAATTCAGCGCTATATCCTTAGAAATCTCAATGTTACCTGGATCTTGTGATAAGGCTTTGTTTAATACAAGTGTTGCATTTGCAAAGTCGCCCTGGCGCATAAAGCCTTTACCGGTTTCATGCAATTGATCAGCTTCCTGCGCCTGCGTTTTAGCTATGAAAAAACCAACGATAAGCGTAAGAAGTACAAATGTTTTTTTCATTGCAATAAAGATAAAAAATCAAATGCTAAGAGCGCTATTGATTAATTAAGTGAGTTAAAAGTCCATCACGCAATTTAGGTTCAAACCAGGTGCTTTTAGGAGGCATTACTTCGCCACAATCAGCAATATCAAATAGTTGCCTGATGCTTACTGGGTGAAGGCTAAAGGCAACAGTCGCTTCGCCGCTGTCAACTCTTTTTTCCAATTCTGCTAAACCTCTTATACCTCCGATAAAATCAATCCTCTTATCCGTTCTTTGGTCTTTAATGCCAAGAATTGGAAACAACACTTTTTCCTGCAAAACAGTAACATCTAAAACGGCTATCGGATCTTGCTCATCGATAGAATTTTTGGATGAAAGAACATACCATTTATTGGCTATGTACATGCCAAACGTATGTGGCTTAACAGGTTGATATGCATCCATGGATTCCTCAACAGTAAAACTATCTTGAACTTTTTTTAGAAATTCAGTTTCACTAAGTCCATTTAAATCTTTAACAACGCGGTTATACTCCATTATTTTCAACTGGTTTGAAGGAAACAAAGTAGTTAAAAAATAATTTGCACTTGTGCAATTACCCCCAAAATACAGACGCACCATTGCCGCAGATGCTGCCCTGTGATGGCCATCCGCTATATATGTACATTCCACTTCACTTTTAAACAGTGCTGTTATTTTAGCGATGGTTTTTTCATCATTTACTATCCATATTGTATGTTGAATATTATCATCTGCAACAAAATCATAAGCAGGACTTCTTTCTTTTTTCCAATCCTGTATCAAATCATCAATAGCAGCCACAGGATTATACGCTAAAAACACGTTACCTGTTTGCGCTTCTGTTGCTTTAATATGATTTATCCTGTCCTGTTCTTTATCGGGCCTGGTAAATTCATGCTTTTTTATTACGCCACTTTCATAATCATCTACCGAACTGCAGCAAACAAGTCCTGTTTGGCTATGCTCTCTCATTACAAGTTTATAGATATAATAGCATGATTTATTTTCAGTAAATAATATCTTGCGGCTTATAAAAGCATCGAGATTTTGTTTTGCTTTATCATAAACTTTTTGTGAGTAAGGATCAGTATTTTCCGGAAAGTCAATTTCACTTTTTGTTATATGAAGAAAAGAATCCGGGTTGCCCTGTGCTGTTATCTTAGCTTCTGAGCTGTTAAGTACATCATAGGGTTTTGAAGCCACGCGTTTTGCATATTGTTGCTCAGGACGCAATGCCTTGAAGGGAATAATAGTTACCATGTTTTTATTTCCGGCATAAGCCAGTGAGAATTAGTTAAGGTATGTAAAGATAAAGTAATTGATTGTTTACTACAGATGTTGGCGATTAGAAGGAAATGTAAATAATAAGCTTAGTATAATGGTTGTAAATCAAAACCGAAACTGCAATCTGCAGGTAAATACATCATCTTTTACATCTGATGAATAAGCTGGTATTGAGGTTTTTTCATTCACGATTCTATCATACCATAAAACGAGTTTCACATTGTCATTAAAGTAATCTATGTATCCAAAACCTAACGTTGAAAATTTAATATTGGCCTCATTTATATTGGCGCCTGCCTTACCAACATTTATTCCACTCACATCAGCATTCGGGTCATACCAATCATATTTTAACGCCAGCTGGTGTTTAACACTAAAGATATTTTGCAAAAGATAAAAGTAACCGCCATTAAAATTTCTTATATACAAAGCCCCTAATATATCCGGGGGGATAGCGGCAGGAGTTTCACTGGTATTGGCAAATGAAGTTTGCTTCCCTGTTATCACTTCTGCCCTCAGCTCGGTAGATCCTGCTTTGTGTTTAAACTTTAACTGAACATCAGCACCATAATATTTTCTTGGCGCTATTTTACCCACGTTTGTTAAAGAAGAATCCAAGCTAAAATACTTTAACCCCGCTGATGATTTAGTTGTATATACATACCTTGTATTTTGCAAAATGCCTCCATCTAAGTAAGATACTGCCATTGAAAGCTGCAAAGATTTATTTACCGGATAAGGCTTTAATGCCACTCGGCTTATAAAGTCTTTGTGGCTGTCATAATCTGTTGTTGCACTCAGGCCGGGACCATTGAACATACCTGCATCTATTTTTAAATATCTTAACTTATGGCCGGGTTGGCGTGGTTCAAAAGTTACCATTGCTCCCAAATCCCTTTCTGTTTTCATAAGTATCTGGCTCATTCTTCCACGCTCAGGGCTTTCCCTGTCTGACGATGAAAGATTTAATTCATAACTAAAAGGCCGGGCAAACATTCCCATTGTAAATGCAAAAAGTTTAAACTTGTTTTCAAACACCCGGCCCCAGAAATCACGTATAAATACACCACGTTCTGAACCATCAAATTGATAAACAAACTGTACCGAAGGTTTATTATTAGTGTTGAAGTGAACATAATCAAACCTTATCCTTCCACGCCTGAGCATAAAGCGATTGTTCACATTTACGGGGAAGTCGCCACCATTGTAGCTTTTAGCTCCTTTTTGTTGTATAATTTGAAATTGCGGCTGAATATATCCTCCAATTCTTATATT
>CAXSEB010000120.1:0-7021 GCA_964235805.1 uncultured Chitinophagaceae bacterium
CTGAATTCGATACCGCCTATTGTTTTTTCTTGTTAAATTATTATTTCATATTTATTCATTGCTAAATTACTAACCTTAAGCCATGTATTAATGCTGATTTAAGTTTTTGCATACATCAAGGAAGTTTCATTTTTGATTAACCGTCGGTGGTGGTGTAATTCCGCACATCCTAAGATAAACGACCATTTGTCCGTAATGTTCATTAGAGTGTGTCAATGCATAAAAGGTAAGGTCAAGTCTTGGCAGCTTTCTCCACCTATAGTCAATCTCGTCCATCGCATTTTTGTTTGTCAATGTAGAAATTGCCTTACGTCCTATAGCAAATGAACTTTTTAAGTATTCAATTATCTCCTTTTTACCTTTAAGGGTTTTCGGTCCATTCACGTCTTCAATGTCGGCCCGAACAGAGTCTCCTGTAATTGCACTCCACATAAAAATGTTGTCAGTTGCCAAATGCAAAATTTGTCCTGCAAATGTTCTAACGCCTTTAAAGTTGCTGTTTTTTATAGAAAGGCTTTCAGGTGTAAAATTAAATTTGTCTTCAGGCATTGCTTCGGCCGTTGTTAAGATATCGCTTTCAATTTTATTAAACAGTCGCTCAATTGCAGGTGTAAGTGATTGTTGTGCGAAGCATGCAGTTATTAACGCAGCGTTGAAAACTAAAATGCAGATTAATTTTTTATAGAAGATCATTGCTTAAGTATTTAAAGTGAGTTTTATTAAGATATTCAAAAATAAAGCGCATTGAGAAATTGATACCTTTTTCGTTTACCGAATAAAACAAATAATCAAATTTCTTTCCTGACTAAGTTAATTTAAAGTTGCCAGGTAAAATAAGGGTAATAGTGTTTAAATGATTATCATCACAACATTGAAAGAATGCTGGCTGGAAGGAAAAAAATAAAAACAAACCTCCGGGCAACATAAGTATTACAACAAGTATCTACGAAGTAGTACAGATCTTTAAAAAACTTTAAATGAAAAAAATTGTTCCCTTAGCGTTCATATTAGGTATGGTTGCGTTTGCATGTCAAAAACAAACAACAGATCCTGCCCCGGTTGTTGTAGCCCGGCCAGACAGTACAATATTAGCCGGCGATACGGTTACTTATGAAGTTATTACAACTGATACGGTTGGGTGGTTTGGTATATGGAGCCAGCCCGATGGCGTATTAGCCAGTAACGTTTTGGATAGTGTTAGTTATGGCAGCCCCGTTTATTTTCCGAGCGGATGGAAATATACATTTATAAATACGCACCAGTCTTTTAAGGCAATGATTTCTGTTGCCACTCATCTTTATTCTGACGACATAACCGTAAACCTTTACAACAATAGCCGCCTGGTGAAAAGCGTAAAAAATGATGCAATGAAAGGCGTAGCAAAACTAATGGCAGATATAAACAAGGATACTTTAACGGGTACAGTTGCTATGCCTGTACTTACTTACGAGGTATTGCTTAGCGAACCTGACACTACCAAATTCCAGTTTGACGGATGGATAGGACATTGGATAAAAGCTGATGGAACTTATTGTAATAACCCTGACAATCTTTTATGGATGGATTTTGCCATACCATCTGGTTGGAAATATTCTTTTAAGCCGGATCATTTACCTTTCACCATGAAAATACAGGCAGCTCCGTACACCCTGGAAGGCGCTAAAATAACGGTGAACTTGTTGGTAAATGGCCAATTAGTAAAATCATCGGCTTCAAGAGTTTTTTTACCTGATACAGAATATACAGTGCAATAACCGTCCACTGATCGCTTAAGCTAACTGTAGTACTTTCTAAAAATGAAGGTGCAAACAAAGTGCGGCAGGATGCATTTCCTTAATAAGAATAAACTGTTTTCAGTAACTGTTACGTGCGACATTTGACAAAAGGAAACCAGTTTAACTTTATGGTTAAAGTCACATCTTCATTAGTGATGGATAAAATCTTAAATACACTTCAAAGGCCGTTGGATTTTTTCCGTACAGGCTATTAAGTTTATTGTCTGCTCTATAAAATGTAAACTGACTTCCTCCCGCTAATTTTGTTTTACCAATGTTTAGCAAGTCATAATTTAATCCGAGCGTAAAAGCGTTTACCGGAAAAACGGCATCGTGTCCGTAAATTGTTTCATTAAGGCTTAATTCTTCAATTGATTTTTGAACGTATTCGTACCTGCTGTATAATGCTACTTTGTTTTTGCGCCACGAACCTTCTAACAGGAAAGCATTCTCTCCGTTATGGTCTTTTATTTTATTTTGTCCCCAGAGAGCTATTGCGTTAAACCAGCCATTGCTTGATAAAGGCAAACTATAAGTTGCCGATGCTGTTGTTCTGTTTACATCTTCATCAGAATGTAATAGTTCGGGGCTTTTTATAAAACCATGCGATACTTGCAATGCCCAATTTTGAGAAGGATTGTAAGTAAGCCTTCCGCTCCAGCTATCAAAACGTGGCTTATCAAAATCATAACGATTCTCGTCAGGTTCTCTGCCTGTGAAAGATGAACCTTCTATCTTAAAGTTATCTAAGCGAACACCGACTGTTGCTACACCAAAAGTTATATGCGTCGCATCTACCCAATGATGCGAAAGCGGTGCATCAGGATTGTATAAAGCCGATGGCCTGTGCATAAATGCAACAGGTCCGATGGCAGGTTCACCGGGATAAGCAACATAAACAAATACATCTGCTTCTTTTGAAAGTGCCTGCGAATAGCTTACCGACAATTCAGAGAATAAATCATGCGGATGCTGTCTGTCCACAATTGACTTTCCTTTGTAGGCCTCACCACTTTGAAATAATAAAGGATAACCGCCGTTGCCCATTGTTGCAGCATCCAAAGAAAACATAGTATTAAAATGAAACAAGCCATTGCTCCCAACCTTTCTTTGACCCATAAACATTAACCAGTTTGGCGCATCAAATTTCTCTCCGCCTCTGGAACCTTTGTTTGAGAAATCTTGGTTGTTGTAACGAACAAACAAATTGTAATGCAACATGTACATCCAGCTTTTTAAATGATACATATTGCCGTACATTGGCGCTGCATCCGGCATCCATGCTGTTCCTGAACCATCACGGCCCATAGGTAAGTTTAAAGAAAAAGCATGGCTCATATTTCCCATTGGCATATCCATATTCATATCACTCATACCTTTCATGTCGCCCATGTTCATGCTGTCGGACATTTGTATTTGTGGCTTTGTGGTATCCGCCATGTTTTGCATATCCATGTGCTGATGGTTCATTGGCTTTAACGTGTCGCCCATTGGCATCGTAGCCGGCATTTTGTTTTGCTCCTGCGAAGAGGGCTTTTCACTCATTCGCTTTTGTGGTTGAGATTTCGCTTTTTTAATAGTGATTGTTTGCTTAACTAACGTCATTCCGCATATGGGGCAACTGCCCGGTTTGCTTTTTTGCACCTCCGGATGCATCACGCAGGTGTAAACAACCTTTGTTTGCTGCGCTACCGCTGCAGAAATAAAACAAACACTCAACATAACAAATAAAGCTTTCACTATTAATTTCATCTTATTAATTTTCAATTTATAATTAATTTTATTCTAAAAATTTATACTGCTTAGCGAGAAAACCATTATCAAACTCATGCCTATCATTAGCGCATCTTCAATAATGGTAATGGTGCTCATCGGCAAATTGAATACAGCACCAAGACAGGCACACCTTATCTTTCGCTTATTCAATACACTTTGCAACACACCTATAATGCTAATGGTCATTACTACAAATGTTATCATATTGGTAACAAGCATATTGAAACGCAATAGATAAGCCAACCCTAAGCCAAGCTCAACAAACGGGTAAACATAACCCCAGCCCTGCCAGTGTTTAGCAATAATGTCGTAAGCAGCATAGCTTTCGGCAAAGCCTTTTACGTCTAACAATTTAAAAAAGGAAAAGATTAGAAAAAAGGCAGCCATAAAATTGCTCATCCATCTTTCTATGTCAAATGCTCCTTTTGTTGTTTCGAGCAAAAGCGTTGTGCCTACAATGAAACTTCCGATTAAAAGAATTGGTTTGTATGTTCTAAGCCACGAAGTATTTTCTGCCGCTGTTTCCATGTGGTGCATTCCGCCGTCTGCCTCTGTAATGGTATAATGACCAGCTTTGTTTAATTCATTTTGAAGTGTTGTAACAGGAATATGCTTTTGCATTGTGATGGTGGCTTGTGGTGCCGATAGCTGCACATCTGCTTCTGTTACATCTCCTAACATGAGTAGCTGGCTCTTTGCTTTCGCAACGCAGTTGCCGCAGGTCATGCCGGCAATGTTATAGGTATGCGTCATAGGTTTATAATTTACAACACAAAGCTACCCATGCTTTAACCTGGTGCTGTTACAGAATTATGGATAAGATTTATATTATTTTGGCTTTCCCACATCATCTAAAGATGTCCTGCTTTCCACTCCCATTTGCTTGAATTTTGAAGGAGTTAAGCCGGTGAGTTTTTTGAATTGAGTTGACAGATGTGCTGTACTGCTATACCCTAGTTGCAAGGCAATTTGTGAGAGTGATAATTCATCGTACATTAATAGCTCTTTTACTTTTTCAATCTTTTGGTTAATGATATATTGCTCGATGGTGATGCCTTCTACTTCTGAAAAGAGATTGCTTAAATGAGAATAGTCGTGGTGCAGATGTTGTGATAAAAGTTCACTGTAGTTTTTCTTTGGCTGTTCATCTTTGTAATGAACCGTATCTATTACAAAAGTTTTTATTTGCTCAATGAGTTTACTTCTTCTATCGTCTATCAATTCAAAGCCTACAGATTTCAATGCTTCCTGTACATCTTTAGTTTGCTCTCTTAATAACTCCTTTTCTTCAATCACTACTTCACCCAACGCAATATTAACCGGGTGCAGTTTGAGTTTTTCCAGTTCTGTTCTTACAACCATCTTGCAGCGATGGCAAACCATATTCTTAATGTATAGCAGCATAAAGCAAATTTTAAAATAAGACGTCGTTTAAAATCCTCTTCTTAGCATTTCAGCATACTCGTTTGGCAGTTGGCTATCTTCAACTGCTTTCGCTGCTTTTTCTATATCGTAATCAAATCTAATAAACTCAACCTGCACTGCATCTTTATTTTTTATACTGCTATCCGCATTAATAGCAAGCACTACATAACAACCTCTTGGATTATTATCTTTTGGCTTGCCAACTGAACCAATGTTGATAGCATGGCGATAATGTGTATTTTCTGTTTGCTCTGTTGGCAGTATCCTGTGATAAGGTTTATGTGTGTGACCAAAACACATTATATCTGCATCTGCACCTTCCATAATTCTCATTAAACTTTTTTCGTCTCGGTCTTCAAATAAATATTCATTGATTTTTCTTGGGCTGCCATGGACTAACAATAAGTTCAGCTTACCATTGTTTAATTGAAACTCTACTTTGATGTGTGCAGGTAGAGTTCTTAGATATTTTCTTTCATCTGGTTTTACAATGGAGTTAGTATAAGAGATTGATATTTTGCCCATGTCTTTTTCATGTTCTTCTTTATACGCACAACCACAATCATCACTCATTAAACCAATGCCCTGGTCGTAGTTTCCAGCGATTGCAGGAATGCCTCTTCTTCTTATTTCATTAATAACTTCATTCGCCCAAATATTGTAACCTACTAAATCACCGAGGCAATAGATAGCATCAGGCTTTTGTTCTTCAATACTTTTTAAACAGGCTTCCAAGGCCGGATAATTCGCGTGAATATCACTGAACAGGGCTATTCTCATTTTGATTGCTTTTACAGTGCAGAATTTTAAATACCGGTATTGCGAAAGCTGCACCTGCAATTGGTGCTAATACATAAACCCAAAGATGTTCTAAATGACTTGAAACAATGGCTGGTGAAATGGATCTTGCAGGGTTCATACTTGCACCGCAAACAGGACCTGCAAACATTGCTTCTAATAAAACTGTTGAACCGATTGCGAGACCTGCAAACATTCCCTGCTCTTTACCTCCTGTTGCGACATTAATAATTACGAGCATTAAAAAGAAAGTAAGAATAAATTCTAAAATAAAGGATTGCATTTCTGTTCCTGCCGGAAGTGTTGCACCTAATGTTTCACTTGTTGGAAAGAGATACTTTAGTGCTGCACTTGCTAACAAAGCTCCTGTTAGCTGACTTATAATGTAAGGTAGAACTTGTTTCAATTGAAATCTTTTTGCAAAAGTAAAAGCAATTGTTACAGCAGGGTTCATGTGTGCTCCTGAAATGTCACCCAAAGAATAAATCATTGCCATGACTATTAAACCAAAAGTTATTGCAACACCTACATGAGTAACTGAGCCACCAGATTGTTGGTCAATAACAATCGCACCTGTTCCACAAAACACAAGTGCAAAAGTTCCTATCAATTCGGCTAAGTATTTATTCATACGCCTGTTGTTTTACTTCTTCTTTCTAATACTAAATTATCTCTCCAAACTCCATTCATTTCACCTATTCGTTCTCTTGTCCCAAAAATGCGAAAGCCGCAGGCTTCATGAATTTTAATGCTTGGTATGTTCTCTGGAAGTATACCTGCCTGTAAAGTCCAGATACCATTAGCTTCACTTTCTTCTACAAGTTTTTGCAACAGTTGCTTTCCAAATCCTTTACCCCTTGCTTTATCACTCACATAAACACTTACTTCTGCAACACCTGCATAAACACATCTACCAGATACCGGTGTAAGTGCTGCCCATCCTACAACATTATTGTCTTCTTTTGCTACAATCCTGCTATGTTGCAAGTGGCTGTTGTTCCATTCTTCCCAGGTTGGTGCAGATTGTTGAAAAGTGGCATCGCCGGTAGCAATGCCCTCTTCATAAATTTCTTTTACAGCCTCCCAATGGGAAGGCTTCATTATATCAAGTGTAATCATGAGCAGTTGAGAATTTTAATTACAACATTCAGGACCGCAACAAGCTGCTTTTTCTGCTACTGGCCTTTCTGCATATACAGTTATACTTCTGATACCCGTACCTGATTGTTTAAATGCTGTAATTTGTT